>CAWZYX010000085.1:0-12894 GCA_963966315.1 uncultured Winogradskyella sp.
TTGATTTTCAGCTCCCCAGGCTGGACTCGAACCAGCGACCCTCTGATTAACAGTCGGATTTATTAGCTTTTTTTCCTTATTCTTAGTTTGTCAAAAAGTATATATATTCCTGTTATTCAATGGTTTACAATTTTCATTTGTTTTTCCTTTTTCGTACTTTGTCGAAAAAAGTATGCAAATAGTATGCAAATTTTGAAATCATGTACGCTCATCTAAAAACAATTCTCGATAAAAGAAGACCAAAAAAAGACCACCGATTCCCTGTAAAGGTTAGAGTGACTTACAATAAAGCCCAAAAGTACTTTTCAACAGGAGTGGATCTGAATCAGGAAGATTTCGATAGAATAACGAATCATTCAGTCAGGAAAGAACTTAGAATATCAAAGGAGAAGATTCAATTTGTAGAATCTAAAATCCAAAAGGCAATTGATTCAATAAAAGAGTTTTCATTTGAAGAATTGCTCACAGCACTTGGAAGAGATGACAAGGGCAAAAAAGCTTCAGAAGAAGTCAATGATTTGTTTGATAGCATAATTAAGAAACTAAATATTGAAGGTAGAATTTCTACTGCCTCTGCTTATAATGATGCCCGCAATTCTTTGACTGGTTTTAAGACAAAACTCAAATTCGGTCAGGTAACAGTGCAATTTCTAAAGGATTATGAATCCAGGATGAAGGAAGAAGGAAAAACAATCTCCACCATTGGAATATATCTAAGACACCTAAGAGCAATTTACAACCAAGCTATTGAAAGAGGAATTATTGATCAAAAGCACTATCCTTTTGGAAAAAACCGCTATCAAATCAAAGCTCCCAGGAATATAAAGAAAGCTTTATCGATTGAGCAGATTGGTAAAATTATCAATTATGAAGTTGTTGAAGGCTCCACCCAGCATTTTGCCAGGGATATCTGGTTGTTCTCTTATCTGTGCAATGGCATGAATATAAAGGATATTATCAATTTAAAATTCAAAAATCTACTTGGAGATACCATTCAGTACGATCGTTCGAAAACTTCCAACACAATTCAGAATCCTAAGCCAATTGTTATCACCCTACTTCCCAAAACAAAAGAGATTATTGAAAGATGGGCTGTTGAAAAGAAAAATGAGGATGATTACATTTTTCCAATATTAAGAAAAGATATCAGTGAGTTGCAAAAACAAAAGGACAAGGACCAATTCGTTAAGACAGTTAATAAATATATGAAACGGATTGGTGAGGATATTGGGTATGATAAATCGTTAACCACATATGCAGCCAGGCACTCCTTTGCCACTGTTCTTAAAAGATCCGGTGCCCCTACTGAATTCATCAGCGAATCTCTCGGGCATAAATCCCTGCAGACTACCGAAGCCTATTTGGATAGCTTTGAAGATTCTTCCAGAAAGAAATTTATGGAGAGTTTAATTCCGAAATAAAATGACATCATGTGGGGTAATAATGGACAATATATAAATATGCCAAATTTGAATTTATTCATGGATCCCAACACATATAAACATCCAGGCGTCAATAATTATAGTATAAATTCGCAATAAGTAGCTTTTTTAGCTACTTTTAGTAAAATTTTACTAATGTGAAAGCAAGAGAATTCATAAAGTATTTATTATCCATGGAGAACTATTCATTCTCACTAGAAGAAATAACTAGCAAAACTGACTCAAAAGGAACCTCTTTGAAGTTTGAATTGGCAAGGCTGGTTGAAAAAAAGGAAATAGTTAACTTGAGAAGGGGCTTCTATTTAATTATCCCTCCCAGATATTCAAAGCAAGGAAAATTACCTATTCAGCTTTTTATTGATAAATTATGCAAAGATTTAGATCGAAACTATTACTTAGGATTTTACTCAGCAGCAAAATTTCATGGCGCCAGCCACCAACAAACGCATAAAGAATATGTGATGATAGAAAAACCAATGCTGAACAATATTCAAAAAAGTGAAATTGATATTAGGTTTATTACGACTGCTAAATGGCCAATTGGCAATATTATTGAAAAGAAATCTGATGCCGGCATCTTTAAAATATCCAGTCCCGCATTGACGGTATCAGATTTAATTAGTCATCATACTAAACTTGGTGGCCTAAATAGAATGCTTGCCATATTAGAAGAGCTGTCAGAAGAAATAACAGATGTTGATATCAAGGATCTATTATCATGGTATCCACTTAAAAGTACTTTGCAAAGAGTGGGCTTTATTTTAGAGGAACTACAAACTGATATAGATTTAGAACCAATACTTGATCACCTAAGGTTAGGTAAATATTTTCCGGTTTTGCTGTCACCGAATCAAGGACAAAAACCAGGTGCTGTTGACAACAAATGGAAAGTAGATGTGAACATCAAACTTGAAAGTGATATATGATCCCAAGACCATCCATAGCACAATGGCAGGAGTTTGCACCATGGAGTCAATTTTATCAAGTAGAGCAAGACCTGATTATTAGTCGTACATTAGTAGAGATATTTTCTGATGATTTTTTAAGAGAGAACCTTGCTTTTAGGGGCGGAACGGCATTACACAAACTGTATTTGAGTCCAGCTCCTCGATATTCAGAAGATATTGACCTAGTACAAATAAAGTCTGGACCGATCAAGCCTATAATGGAACAGATTAGTAAAGTTATCTCATTTTTTGAGGAACCAAGAAAAACACAAAATAAGGGGCATGGAATAAAAGCCATATACCGGTTTACTTCCGAATATGAAGAAATAAGGTTGAGATTGAAACTTGAGATAAACTGCAAGGAACATTTCAATATTCTGGATTGGGTGGATTTTCCATTTGAAGTAAAAAGCGATTGGTTTTCAGGGAAGGCTCAAATTAGAACATATAACCTGAATGAATTACTAGGAACTAAGCTTAGAGCACTTTACCAAAGAAGTAAAGGACGTGATTTATTCGATCTGGATTTTGCCAGACAACATCATGAATTAAACTACGATGAAATCGTTAGATGCTTCAAGGAGTACACACAATTTTCAACGAACAAAAAACCACCAACCCAAAAAGAATTTTTGCTAAATCTTGAAGAAAAAGAAAAAGATCCTGATTTTAAAGGAGATATGGAAGGTTTACTTCGTGTTGGTATTGTACATAATCAAGAGGTTGCATTTAAGTGGTTGAAAAAGGTATTGATACAAAGAATATAATATAAAATTTTTCCAAGACAACTGTGCTTAAAAGATCTGGTGCTCCTACAGAATTCATCAGTGAATCTCTTGGGCATAAATCCCTGCAAACAACCGAAGCCTATTTGGATAGTTTTGAGGATTCATCCAGAAGGAGATTTATGGAGAATTTAATACCAAAATAGAAATGAATATGATGAGATTTTTCCAATTACTTTACATACAATCAGTATTATGTAAAGATTTTTTATTTTTCTTTACAAAGATTCTTGCCTTTGTATAGATTTTTTATTTTTCTTTACATATGAAACAGCAGAGTTTATCAATATTACCCATCAAGGGCGATTTAGAAACAAGAAAGGTCCTTAAAGCTCTACCTTCTGCTCATGCTGCATTGGCAGAATTAAAGGGAATTGCCTCCACTATTCCAAACCAGAATATTCTTATCAACACCCTAGGATTGCAAGAAGCAAAAGATAGCTCTGCCATTGAAAATATCATCACAACCCATGATGACCTTTATAAATCAGAACTAAATCTGGAGGCCTTCAGGTCATTAGATGCAAAAGAAGTTCAGAACTATATTGCTGCTTTGAAGACTGGATTTGAAATTGTCCGTGAAAGTGGAATGTTAACCAATAACACAATTCTAAAAATTCAGGCAGTACTTGAAGAAAATAGTGCAGGATTTAGAAGGTTGCCAGGAACTGCTTTAAAAAATACAAGCACTGGTGAAATAGTATATACACCACCTCAGCAGCATGACGAGATCATCAGTTTAATGTCAAACCTTGAAAAGTATGTCAATGAGGATGATATTCAGGATTATGATCCACTCATCAAAATGGCCATTATTCATTATCAGTTTGAAAGTATTCACCCTTTTTATGACGGCAATGGCAGAACTGGCAGAATTATCAATATATTATATCTGATTTTACAAGACCTTCAAGACCTTCCTATCTTATACCTAAGTAGTTATATCATCAATCATAAATCTGAGTACTATCGATTATTGCAAGGAATACGGGATAAGAATCTATGGGAAGAATGGCTTTTGTTTATGGTAAAAGGTATTGAGGTTACCTCTGGGGAAACTATTGATCTAATTTCGGACATTAAAGGTCTAATGTTAAACTATAAACATAGGCTACGAAGTAATTACAAATTTTACAGCCAGGACCTACTTAATAACCTTTTCAAACATCCCTACACAAAGATTGAATTTGTTGTACAGGATCTGGGAGTTTCCAGGTTAACCGCCGCTAATTATCTAAATAAATTGGCAGATGATAAGATGCTTACCAAAAAGAAACTTGGTACAGGAAATTATTATATCAATGATGAATTATTCAACTTGTTATCTATAAGATAGTGTTACCGATACCTCAAATTATTAAACAAAACATATAGATATTCAATGAATTACAGTCTGTTATATTTTTTGTTCCCGAATTCGTTCTCTAATAAATTAGTTATCAGAATTTTCTAAGCCCCGAAAATCACACTGCAAATCTTCTGATATAACCGACACTGTGGATTGGTTGAACATTGAAAAGCCTATTTTTAGTATAATAATTGAAACCAACTTGAAAAACCGGCCTAATTGACCACCCCTTTTCGGAGTAATTTGACCAGAGGTACCGATATTGGCTGACCAAGCCAGGAGAGCCGATAGCCAGATGTTGGTCAATAAATGCATCCTGTTTATAAGTTATTCCAATAATGGCCAAATTGAATGTAAAATGCCCATTCTTCCGGACCGCGAGCGACATCAATTCCGGAATAGATATTAAATTTTCTGGCCAGGAAATATCTCAATCCTCCACCAAGACTATATGCCCAATCTTCCTGATCAAAACTTTGCAGGTCTTCAAATCCTTTTCCGCCACCTGCAAAAGCCACCAGGCTCCACCGCTTGCTGAAATCCCATCGCTCTTCTGTTTCCAATACCATAAGTTGCTTACCCTGATAACGAAATGCCGGAACACCTCTTAAGCTTACAAAAGGCAATGCATAAAACGGAGGCTCATTGAATGCTGCCCGATAATCAAATCTTCCACCGATAATCAATTTTTTTCCAATGGGTTCAAATCCGACGATGTAAGAATCAATGCGGAGAAACTCCTGAGTACTCCCCAAAAAACTATCAAACATCAACAGGGTAACATTCGAGTGAAATCCTCGGTTAGGTGTAAAGGTATTATCCCGGGAATCATACGTATAGAGGATTCCCAATCCACTTAGCGTAGATTCAAATTCTTTTGAATTTATGGGAATATTATCTATTGGCAGATCAAAACTGACGGTGTTTTTCATGAATACATATTGCGCTCCCAGAAAAGATTTGCTGTTTTTAATTCTAAAGGTCAATGATGGAATAAAAAGAGGCCCTTTAAGGTTAAATCCAAATTTGAGTACGCCGCCGAGAGGTCCATCGCGATAAATGGCCAGGTTGGGTGATAAATATCCACCTATTCCCCTGAATCTTATCCGGTCTTTCTTCCAATAAGCCTGATGCAACAATACCCCTGCCCATGTCCCGTTTTCGGTAATAGCTCCACCAATAACTGACATATTTGGAGGCACCGGCTTTCTTTCAAAATTAAGCTCCTTTTTTTTACCTAAATGTATGAGGCCAAATGCAGCGCCATACCCTGTAGCAGGTTCTGTAATAAGGCTCGCCACCGAAAAGAATCCATAGGCCTGGGATAACCAGGTACTTACATCCAGAGCATTGTCTGTCGAATCAATAAAGTTTTCTTTAAACTTCTGGGCCTGAAGTGAATAAATTGAAAAGAAGCAAAATATTACAAACAGAAATAGTGTTCGGCAGCTCATGTTAAGTACGTCATCTAAACTTCATTCTAAATATTTATTACTCTTTGAACCTGATGATGATTGGCCTCATCATGACAGCAATCAGAGGATTGAAATCGGAATTGCAGAAAATACCAGTTTCGAATCTTTGCCATTCGAACTTCCCAGATAATCTCGGGCTCTACTTCATTCAGCCCATCACCTGCTTACTCTTTGACCATCACGACTTGATGAAGGTTCCGGCCTTCAATTTTCAATCATAAACAAAATCTAATCCCCTGAAGATTTCAAAAGTGAGCGAAAGCCAATAGATGTTTGCGTTGAAATCTTCATACGGTTTTACCGTTCCGCCACTACCGTTTGATTCGGTATAGCTCTGCTTATAGAAATTAGTAAAATAGTATTTAAATTTCAGGCTTGCTCCATAGGGTGATTGTACTCCAACGGTGAAGGATTGCTGGATTCCCGTTCTACTCGAAAACCAGGTACTGAATTTCGTCTTTTGTTCATTGATAATGGTTTTTTCTTTGTAGTTAAAGGGAAATTCTATTTCATACCCGGTATACAGAAAGGAGCCCCACATATTTCCCAATTTCAATCCGACCGGAATACCCAGGTAGTAGTTGCGGACTTTTTTGCGCGTGCTAGCATCTACATCATAAATAAATCCTGTATTGTGGATGCTCCATCCTACGTAGAAACCAGTCTTTTTGGAAAAATCAATATTCAGGTTATTCCCGAAGTTAAAGAAAGGGGTGAATCTTACCACACCATTCAGGTCAACGCCATTCTCAGTGGCATTGGACCAGGTAAATGGGAAATCTATATAAGTAGTGACATAGGTGCTTTTGTCCTGTGCTTGCAGCAAGCTCCATCCAAAAAGGACAGTCATTGCGATGCATGTAAACAGTGATTTCATTGTGATATTGTTAAATACAAATATGGTTTAAAATTACTCAGGGTTATACCCTTCATGTTATTTTATGCTTTGTCAAGGATTGCCTATCTAAGGCATATGACGACGTTTCCTTGAATGAATTCCTGGAATTCCAGGGTATTGTGCATGTCTGACATTCTTGGATTATTGCCGTGAAACATCGTCTTTAATTCCATTGACATCGATAAGAATTTAAATTATTGCAATTGATCAGATGAAAACTTTAAAAATCCTCGGTATGCGCCGATATAAATACTATTTTTTGGCCCAAAGGTGTAGGTTGCCCAGATATTATTGAACACTTTCTGGTCGTAATTCTTATTGCCAAGTGCAAAAGCTTTCATCAGAAAATTGATATTGTCATCAAATTCCCCTTTCTCAAAGACCGGCCTTATGTAAAAGACTTTTCTGCCAGTCACAAAATCAATCGCCGTTAGCTGCCAGTCTTTGTGTCCGTCATCAGTGAATTCCTCACGGTTATAAACATAAATCAATCCGGCCTCCGTTGACATTTTGGGTGTGGCGGTCTGTCCGTCAATAAATTCTGCCGGCCAATCTTCCCTCAATTCAAATTTGTTTGACTCTGCATTGTAGTCGAAGCGGTTTATACCACCCGACGTTTCATTTTCCTTAAACGGATCTATATAATTAAATGTATTTCCGATCAGGAGACTGTTCCTATAGGCAACGATTGAATTTTCACAGGCGCTACTGTCATAGTTGAATACCTTATGTCGGCTCACCAATCTCCCATCCTCTTGTGAAAATATATTTATATTGATCTGATGGGCGTCGTTATCTGCTATGACCACAAACCGGTCATCCATAAGCGTTGGTGTTGTGCCACTTCCATTATTTAATTGTCCTTTTTTCTGTTCCCCGTCATTGGGGTATATCAGATCATTGCTTTCGCTGAAAGTTTGCTCCCAATTTGGATCCATTTCAATCATTTTAGTATCGTCGTTGAACCTAAATTTATAGAGCGCAATACTCGATACAATGTAAACTCCATCTGGTCCAATGGAAAACGAATTCTGAATCTCTTCCCTGGATTCAGGATCAATCATAAAGAATTTCCTGAATTCTCTTCTCATTTCCGTGTCTGACAGGTTTTCATCATAAAATTCAACATCTTCAAGTCGCTCATATTTCTTGCCGAAGAAATGCTCGATCTTTTTCATCACGCCGAATTCTCCAATCAGGTGAGAATATGTATTGGGGCATTTCCCCTCTTCCTGATAAGAACCTCTTTGAAAATTCTTCAGGTCAATAACGCCAATGATCCCTAGTTTGGAGGTATACCATATATTCCCTTGAGCATCTGGCATGACAGCGGTAAGCTTGTTACCACCTTCCTTATCAGAAAGGCCTTCATAGATCAGGTCACCTTTTTTGATTTCTTCCAGGATTTCATAAGACACCATACGGTCTCTTTCAAATTGTCTGTCTTTGATGGGGATATAAAAAATCGAGTAATCGGGTCCCGGAATGATCACCTCATTATTTTTTGAAAGATAGAAATAAGCACCTCCGGAAGTATCTCTGAATAAGGCCATGCGTGCCTTCTTACCGGCCAGTTCCATCGCTTTATTTCCTCTACCCGGAATGGGCATGGCATCCAGTACTTTGAGCGTATCACGCATATCCACCAGCAGCAAGGTAGTATTTGCTCTTCCGAATGATAGTGTTACTAAGGTATTTTCATCCACAAAAGCAAAGGATGGGCACATACCTGAAAATTCCTTCCCCTTTTCTTTCACCTGAAAATATTGAACCGTGGCATTCTCAGGAATGGGTCCCTGCATGTTGCTGACATCAGAAGCATAGGAATCCTCGTGCATTGCGCTGGGAAGGTTATCTTTCATAAATGGATGATCCCATTTAGGTAGTGGTTTCAGGGATTCGGGGTAGATTTTCCCGCCTTGATATTCAATCCAGCCGGGATACCAATCAGCTTCAACATTCACAAATCGAGGGGTAACATGAAAATCAATATCTTCCCCTAAAATTGGCACACAATATTGGGCATTGGTTTTTTGGAAAATTGATAATAGGCATACAGTTAAAACAAGGGTTAGTGTGGTCAGTTTCATAGATTATCTATTTTAAATGTTTATCGCACATCACATGCATGTGATCAGCCTGGGCATAATTTTGGGCCACATTTAGGACATCACAAGCAATCCTGCCTTTTTCTTCTATCTATTTTTAATTTACTCATTTATGGCCTAAAAACATACCTTAGCGATGGGAATCCTTACTCTCCTTTAAGATCGAGCCAAGGGAAAAAATGTCCTGTTCATTATCCTGAACATCTCCATTAGTAAAGTTTCCAGATGAACATTTAGCCTTTATATCCCAGGCGCACGGACCTGTCTGATAAACCGATCTTGAAACAGGGACCTATCCCATTGTGCCATTGCGTTTATTATATCCATACCTCTCCCGCAGAGGTTCATTTCTTATTTAATATTTACTTTTGACCTCCTTTTTTCTCTTAAAGCGATACCCGATAAAAAATTTCATGCTTCCGTTTGCAAACTGTGTACTCAATTTGTCTTTCAGATCTACATCATTAATATCGCCAACGAATTGAACTCCGCCAAAAAAACGTCTTGAGTTATACCCAATGGCATTCATCGTCTTTAATTTGTAGGAAACATTCCATTTAATAACCTCTCGGCTACTTGCTTTGATATCACCCAGATTAAAATTCAATCCGGGGATAAAACCCAGGGTCAAAAATATATGCTTCTTCCAGACAAAAGTGTACATATACCCAAAATTGACAGCGAAGCTGATCAATCCCATATCTACCAGATGCAACTTTTCATCGAAGTATGGCTTCATAGCTGTGGGTACAATGGATGAATCTGCATTCATGGTAAATAATACCAGGCTTGCCCCAAAGATTGGGCTTCCCGCACTTTTGCGTTGCTTTTCATTGAGTACAAATGGTGCGTTCAATGAAAACTTATCGTAGTTAAAGGCAAATAAATATTGCAATCCAAAACTCATGGTTCTGATATCTCCTCTTAAGTAAGTATCATCTAATAAATCCTGGCCTGCGCCTGAAGCCCGGGTTAGTTCATAGCCATAATAATACTGTATATAAGCTTCAATCAGCCTTTTACTGGTATATGCCCTGGCTTGAATGTCAAAAGCCTCCTTATTTTCTATATTTCGATCCTCCCGGAGGCCAACATCAAAGGTGATATCCATCGAAAACCACCTATATGCCATACCAATCCCAAGGTTTACCCCGTATTCCGGTCTGTATGTCAATTTTGAATTCTCATTCCGGTCCCGGATTTGGAAATAATTGAACTTATTAACCGCGACAAGTTTTAAGGCAAAATTGTCGGCATAATTTTTAATATAGTTTGTATCATGATTTCGGTATAGCATATAATCGCTGAGCTGCTGTATTTTACTCTCTAGACTATCGGCAGTTAATATCTGTCCATGGGTTTGCTGTGCAAAGCAGCAGAGCATGAAAAAAAGTAAATACCGCATTCTATTCATCAGGATCATTATTAACTATGTTATAAAAATAGGCACAAATAATCCATGACGTAAATCAACGATTTAGTAAACGAAAGGCTCCTTTATCTAGAATACTTCGTTAAGTCCAAAATAAATCCCATGTGCCCCGTATTCTCCCCATGCATAATCAAGCGATAGGTTTGCCCTGGTTTTTTTCATCACCATCACGCGCAATCCTATTCCATACCCGATATCCAGATATTCATAAAGTGAAATGCCGGCACCTCTGTTGCTGGCGGTGGTTCCATTTATAAATGCCACTGCACCAAATGTGTCTTTATTTCGCTGTAGTGGCACTCTATATTCTAATTCAGTATAGATCAGATCCTGCCCCCTAAACCGGCCCTGTGTGTATGCTCTGCCAGAGCGGCCAAACTGATCCCAACCGACTGCAGGAAGATTCATGTATGGCAGGGTTCCACTTGTTTGAAACCACCCATAAGTCCATAATCCAATCAAATGGCGGGGTCTATCCTTGTTTAGATGAAGATAATCCCGATACTCCAGCCAAAGGATGCTTGAGCTTTTTGTACTGCCTAAAAATGTTGGATTTACCCGTATATTGGCGTAGGCATAGCGCCCGGAATACGGATTTACCGCATTATCCCTACTGTCAAATAAAAAGTTAAAGGACACTCCGGAGATGAGATATTGTTCCGGATCGAAACCTTCCAATATGCTATATCCATAGTGGCTAGTCACAATGGGTGGTACTGTATCCAGGTTTAACAATTGATCATAGATTTTATTATGATAGTCAAGATGATAGCCCAACCCGTAAAAAAATCTGCTCTCCTTGTATCTTTTCATCAGGGTATTATGAATCCGCAAATAGTTGAATTCCATCATCTGTGCAGTTTCAATGGGCTGAAAAGGATCGTCCGTAAATTCAATCCCACCATTGCCGACAGGCTTGGCAGATTGAGGCCCGGTTCCAATTCCGTAGGTTGGTTGGGAGCTAATAAAATACCTGATGTCCGTCAACATGTTCCATTGATCTCCTGTGAAAAACGTGGTGGCTTTGGCAGTAATCAACACCTGTTTCTTTTGCGTGAAGATCACCGTGCCCAGGGCACTTGAGGGAGAGGTCTTGGAACGATCTCCTAAAGTCCAGTAAGCACCCGGTGCAATACCCAACATCCAACCGGTAGTGGGAGATGATGCGACAGCTGGCAGTGGCAGAAAACGAAAATTTTTCTCTTTCTTGTTTTCCGTATTCAATGAATCCTGCCCAAATGATAAAGTCGCATAAAAAAGTAAACTCCAAGTAATGAATATTCTCACTCCGTTATTTTTATTCCTAACTAAATATTTCTTGTCAATTCTTGTTTTGCTGCCTCCAAATCAATCATAAATTGTTTGTTGGCATGTAATTTTGCTACGGTGGCAGCTCCCATCATTCTTCCGGCAACAACATCGCTGTGCCAATGCACGTTACACAGATTCCTGCTAATGCCAAATTCTTTTCCTCGTTCCAGAATGGCATCAGACTGTTCAGGAAATACTTCAGCCAGTATTAATGCCCATGCCCAACCAATGGCTGTATGTCCCGAAGGGTAAGAGCCGTCTTTTCTCAGACCTTCTTCTTCATCAGGTGTGCAGATGGGCGTACTATTAACCATGAATGGTCGGTTCCGTTGGTAATGATTTTTTGCTGCATAAGTAGATAATCCGGCATCGGCTAAGGTTCTTCGTAATATCATATAAAGATTTGGTGTTGTTTCTTCCGATATATTGGTGTTCAGTATGATATTGAATGCTTCAGTTGCTTCGGGGAAGTGCAAATTAGCATCTTTGGTAGCCTGGATTTTACGTCCTTCGTCGTCCATAGCTACATACATTGTAGCTATTTCCTGATCATGAGCATATGCAGCCGAACCCTCTTTGGGCGGAGGTGAAACCAGCAAAAGACTATTGGGTAGTTCTTCTTCAGAAAGGTACCCTTCAAGTATTCCCGGATGCAGTTCTTTTAGCTCCAGCGTTAAAGAGGTTTGAAGTTTTATTTGAGTTGACGTTTGTACACAACTGCTTGTTGCAACAAAGGCAAAAAGGAATGGTAGAATTATTTTGTATAGCTTCATACTATTCAATTTTTGAGATTTTATGATGACATTTTTATTAAAAAATTAATCCAAATATCGTATGTCAATTTTATTAATCTTCCCACTGAATTTGAATGGTGCACGATCATAATAATCCAATGCAACAGCCGAGCCCAAATCTTCTCCCACATCAAAGGTTTCAAACGCAGAATGTTGAGCTGGCACTGATCTTTCTATCCGGCCTTTACCTACCTGCCTGCCATTTACACTTAGCGTTACCGTTGCAGGAGCCATACGTTCTTTCGAGTCATACTTTGTCTCAATTTCAATTTTTACTTTTCCGGTTGGAATGGCAGAGGCAGAAGCTATTTTATATCGGTCAAGGGTCATGGCATTGTATTCAGCTTTTAAAAT
>CAWZYX010000086.1:0-12874 GCA_963966315.1 uncultured Winogradskyella sp.
GATACTGTCCCCGGCTTGAAGTGTTCCTGATACCGAATCATTTACCCGCTGGCCATGCATGCTCAAGAAGATGCAATAGAAAAAAAGGGCCAGTCGCTGTTTCATTGTGTACAATTGATACTCTATAAAGTCTTTTAGTTATTTATTGCCGCAATACCAGGTAACACTTTTCCTTCAAGGCTTTCGAGCATTGCACCACCTCCTGTGCTCACATAGCTAACGGAATTCTCAAAACCAAATTGTTTAACAGCTGCAACCGAATCTCCCCCGCCTACAAGCGAAAAAGCACCGTTTTCAGTTGCTTGAGCTATAGCTTCTCCTATGGCAATTGTTCCTTTTGCAAAAGTCTCCATTTCAAATACTCCAATTGGACCATTCCACAGGATGGTTTTACTTTCAAGAATGACTTTACTAAAAGACGCTATGGAATCAGGTCCTGCGTCTAATCCTTGCCATCCGTCATCTATTGCTTTTATATCACACACCTGAGTATTAGCCTCATTGTCAAAGGCATCTGCTGCTATAACGTCTGTAGGCAAATGAACCTGTACCCCTTTTGCTTTGGCCTTTGCAAGAATCTCAAGCGCCAGGTCTGTCTTGTCATCCTCACATATAGAATCACCTATTTTACCACCTTGGGCTTTGATAAAGGTATATGCCATACCGCCTCCAATGATCAAATGATCTACTTTATCCAGAATATTTTCGATAATGGTTATTTTTGAAGAGACCTTGGCTCCTCCTAAAATAGCAAGTACAGGTTTTTCACCTGTTTCCATTACCTTCTTAATACTCAAAATTTCTTTTGCCATTAAATAGCCAAAACATTTTTTAATCTCAAAAAACTGTGCGATAACAGCAGTTGAAGCGTGCGCCCTGTGAGCAGTTCCAAAAGCGTCATTTACATAGATGTCACCCAGCTTGGAAAGTTTCCTGGCAAAATCCACATCGCCCTCTTTCTCTTCAGGATAAAACCTAAGGTTTTCCAGCAACAAAATTTCACCCGGCTTTAAATTTGAGGCAGCTTCTTCCGCTACTTGACCTACACAGTCTTCCACGAACTTAACGTTAACTCCAATAATATCTTGTACTTTTTCTACAATATGCCGCATTGAAAATTCATCTTCTCTACCTTTTGGTCGACCGAGGTGGGACATTAATACACAAGAGCCGCCATCTTCAAGAACTTTTATAATAGTAGGTTTTGCAGCCACAATTCTGGTGGCATCCGTTACTTCTAGCTTGTCGTTTAACGGAACGTTAAAATCAACTCTGATTAAGGCTGTTTCATTTTTAAAATCGAAATTGTCTATGGTCTTCATGTTCTGTTTTTTGAAAGACAAATATAACTATTCAGATGCTATTTTTTTGGTAGTTTTGCTGAATGGATTTTGATGCGGTTCTCGGACATGAACATATAAAGGCCTATCTGAAAAGCAGTGTTGACTCTGGAAGAATTGCGCACGCACAATTATTTGTTGGACCGGAAGGTACTGGCACGCTCCCAATGGCCCTAGCCTATGCTTCTCACCTTTTAAGTTCGACCTCAAGAACTGAAAAGGCCCATCAATTGATGATGAAGAAATTCACGCACCCCGACCTGCATTTTGCCTTTCCAGTCACCTCTACATCAAAAGTGAGTAAAAACGCCGTTTCCAATCATTATCTGAGCGAATGGAGGCAATTACTCACCACTCAGCCTTACGGTAACCTTTACGATTGGTACAAGCACCTGGGTGTCGACAACAAGCAAGGGCTTATCAGTGTTCATGAAGCGCACGAAATTGTTAAATCTTTAGCTTTAAAATCATTTGAAGGCGGGTACAAAATCATGATCATTTGGATGGCTGAAAAAATGAACACGGAATGTGCCAATAAGCTATTAAAGCTTATAGAAGAACCTCCAGACGACACTATTTTTTTACTCATAGCAGAAGATGAAGAACAAATTATTGATACAGTAAAATCCAGGTGCCAGATTATTCATTTCCCCCCACTAAGTGAAAAAGATATTAGCGACGGGCTTATTCGGGATTATGATATTGACACAAGTATTGCTCAGAAAATAGCCCACCAATCCGAAGGAAACTACAACAAGGCCTGTGACCTTGTTTACCGAGATAGTGAGGATTTACAGTTTGAAAAATGGTTTGTGCTGTGGGTTCGATCTGCCTTTAAAGCAAAGGGTAATAAATCTGCTATTCACGATTTAATAACCTGGAGTGAGGAAATCGCTAAGACCGGACGGGAAACACAAAAACAATTTCTTCTGTTTTGCCTGAGCTACTTCAGACAGGCACTATTGCTAAACTACCGCATTAAGGACCTCGTGTTTATGGAACCCCAGGTGGATGGCTTTCAGCTGGAACGATTTGCCCCATTTGTGCACGACAATAACATTATTGATATCTCCAAAGAGTTAGAAACAGCCATTTATCACATTGAACGCAATGGTAATTCAAAGATCGTTCTAACCGACCTGTCCATTAAACTAACCCGATTGCTCCACCGGAAAAGTCTGGCTTAACTCTCAATCTAAGGGTCTTCTTACATATTCTCCTTATAGTCGGAATTGAGCTTATCCAATATCGTTTGGGAAATATCATTGGCCTCCTCGCTAAACATCACGGTGTTTGTGGCATCACTGGTTCCAAAGATAAAATCATAATCATGATTCTTCCCATAATCTACCACATAATCCTTAACCTCTTGAATCACAGAGTCTATTTCAGCATCAAAAGCTTTCTGTAATTCTTGCTGCTCGGCCTGAATCTGCTGTCCGATCAAAGCCTCTTTCTGCTTAAACTCTCTACTTAGCTGCTGAATCTCCTCTGCAGTCATACTTTCTACTCGTAAACTAGCGGACTGGCGCTCTGATTCGTACTGACGAATTAAACTGTCTCGTTTTTTAATAAACTCCGCATTCTTTATTTGAAACCGTTCTTCTATATCAATTTTTTTTTCATAGCCATTGATGACCACAGAGCGATCTACATAACCAAATTTATCCTGATTTTGGCAGGAACTAATAACAAGGAATAGCACTAGTAAACCGGTAAAATGTTTCATAAAAATACCTTTTAAATGAGGCATTAAAGTTAGGCGAATAAATCAAACAGGCCTTTCATTGTTGCACTAATTTGTCAAAGAGATAAAAACAAAATAGCGTCCTCTTTTGCAGACGGGTTTTTAAACATATCATTTTATAGGCCTTTGGTTAGGCAAAGTAATCTACAGGCGTACAAAATCCATACTAACAGAACAAGCCTCAAAATCGCCGTCGTTGTCAAAGTCATACTCTCCAGATCCAAATCCGCCACTAAGACTAAAGTTTAAGCCGTCGTAATTGTGTCCATAAGTGTCCCAGTCATCAGGGTAGTTATCCCATTGAATGGCAAAATAGAAGGTTCCCTCCCATTTTTCCCAGAACATCTCTCCAGCAACTGTATAAGCTATTCGATCTGCCGGCGCGATAGTCATGGTAAAGCGGCCACTGGTTTGAACGGACATGGTCACCGTGCCACCCTCATCAACAACATCCAACCATTGAGAGGAGTTGGAAAACCGAGCTGCTGTAGCATTCCAGTTGCCGCTGAGTTCGATGATGTCAAAAGGACCACTTTTGGTGAGGTTATCATCCTCTCCCTCTGAACTGCAACAAAGACATAAGGGCATAAATAACACTAACCATAAATAGATATAAAACTTCATGTTGATTACTGCTTTAAACGTTAAAAAATGTTTTGAACCTTATAAAAAATTCAACAATCTGCTTACACACTTAAAGCTATTCACAAAATCGATCTCCCGCAATGATCCGAATCAGTTTAAACTCATGTTTGTGGCAATCCAACTAAGCATCAGAAAACCACATTTCACACGGCACAATCCACAACTTTAACATAATTAAAAACTATAGCTTACCTATCTGGAATAAACCATCTCAATTGTAATTAAGGCCTATTCATGGTATTATATCAAAGAAAACTATCCGCAATTAGGTTTGGTATAGACCGGACGAATTAAACGTCTTAAAACGTCTTATTTTAGATTTTTGGTCTTAGCAGATATATTTGAGAAGAAAAATTGCGAGAATGCAGTCCTTTAAGGTTTGAGATAAAACCTATCATTACTCCTTTTATGAACCCAAAGTTACTCTTTTTATATTTTTCAGACAGGATGCTCACATAAAATGAATCGAACCACATAGGTTTAATCAAAAACAAAATCAAATTGTACCTAAGAAACAGGGATTCAATACTTAGTTTAGAGAAATGCCAAAGATGCCTGGGTATGTCAAAAGCTGCCCAAAACTCACCGTAATGCATAGCGTCAAACGACTTATAGTTAGGAACTGCTATCACTAATAATCCACCTGGTCTTAATAATTTTTTAAATAGTTTAATGTGGTCTTCGAGATTCGGCAAATGCTCCAATACATGCCATAAGGTAATCACATCAAAGGTGGCGTCTGCAAACTTTAATAAGCGATCAATATCGTACACTTCTAGGCCTTTAGAAGAAGCCTTCTCTCGTGCGTGATGATTTGGTTCAACCCCCACAACATTCCATCCTTTTTTATCAGCGGCCATGAGAAAATCTCCAGTCCCACATCCAATATCCAACAAGCTACCTTTAGGCTCACTATACTTAGCTAGTATTCTAAGTTTAGACCTTAACATGTATGATCTTACCATATGGTAAAGACGCTCAATCAAATTTCGCTTACTGCTGGTGTGAGATATATAGTCCTTGCTAACATAATACCTGAGTAAGTCTTCTGAAGATGGTTGCGGATACGTCTTGTACATCTCAAATTCCTTATCGTATTTAAGCGTAAACTCCTCTCCTGATACAGAATGATCGACTACAATAAGCTCTTTAAAATGTTCCAAAAACAGAGGTCATATTATGTTCCACGTGGAACTTTGGTGTTTATCTCCCTAAATATACAAGCAATACAGAAATATCATTTGGAGATACTCCACTAATTCTAGAAGCCTGTGAAACTGTCACCGGTTGTATTTTTTTTAATTTTTCACGGGCCTCCATACTCATAGATTTAAGAAGCGAATAATCAAAATTAGAAGGTATTTTTAGATGCTCCAATCTGTTAAGCTTATCTGCATTATTTTTTTCTTTAGCAATATAACCTGCATACTTAACTTGAATTTCTGTCTGTTCAATAACCTCTCTATCCAATACATTTTCGCTTAGGTAGTTTTGCACCTCCTTGAATCTTTTCATGTCTTGGAAACTTATATTCGGTCGTGCATAAATCTTGAACATTTTATCTTTCTGTTTTACCGGAGCCGAATTTTTCGATTCCAACACAGGATTTGCTTCTTCAGGAGCTACGCTTGTATTTTTAAAAAACTGAACAAATTCGTTTGATTTTTTCTGTTTTTCTTCCATGCGTTTCATTCGGACTTCAGAAGCAAGTCCTAACTTATAACCTTTGGGTGTTAATCGAAAATCTGCGTTATCCTGACGTAACAGAGTTCTGTATTCAGCTCTCGATGTAAACATTCGATATGGCTCCTCTGTTCCCTTAGTGATAAGGTCGTCTATTAAAACACCAATATAGGCCTCATCCCTCTGAAGTGTAAAAGGTTTGCGTTCCTGTACTTTTAGGCTAGCGTTAATTCCTGCTATTAGTCCTTGTGAAGCCGCTTCCTCATAACCTGTTGTTCCGTTGATCTGGCCCGCAAAGAACAAGTTGTCAATTAACTTTGTCTCCAGAGTATGCTTTAGCTGTGTTGGTGGAAAATAATCATACTCAATTGCATAGCCAGGCCTGAAGAATTTAACTTTTTCAAAACCCTTGACTTTTCTGAGAGCTTGAAACTGAACGTCCTCCGGGAGTGAGGTAGAAAATCCATTTACATAAACTTCAACTGTATTCCAGCCCTCGGGCTCTACAAAAATCTGATGTCTATTCTTATCGGCAAATCGATTTATTTTATCTTCTATCGATGGACAGTAACGGGGACCTATGCTCTTTATTCGACCATTAAACATGGGTGAACGATCAAATCCATCTCGCAACAGATCATGCACCTCTTCGCTGGTATAAGTCATGTAACATGACCTTTGCTGACTAAGAGGTTTGGTACTATCTAAATATGAAAATTTCTCCGGGAATTCATCACCGGGCTGCTCGATCATTAGGTCATAATTCAATGACCTGCCATCCACACGTGGTGGCGTTCCTGTTTTCATTCTTCCAGAATCGAATCCCAAATCGATTAATTGTTCAGTGATGCCTGATGCCGCTTTTTCACCAGCTCTACCCCCTCCAAAATTCTTATCACCTATATGAATCAAGCCATTTAAGAAGGTCCCATTGGTTAAAATAACTGTTTTGCCTTTTATCTCAATACCCAATGAAGTCCTAACTCCTGTAAGCCGATCATTTGTAATGAGCAGACCGGTAACCATCTCTTGGTAAAAATCTAAATTTGGTGTACCCTCAAGCAATAAACGCCAATCCTCCGCAAATCGCATTCGATCACTTTGGACGCGTGGGCTCCACATTGCAGGACCTTTTGATTTATTGAGCATTTTAAACTGAATAGCGCTGGTATCAGACACTATCCCGCTATAACCGCCAAGCGCATCTATCTCTCTTATGATCTGACCTTTCGCAATACCACCCATGGCCGGATTACAAGACATTTGTGCGATATTCTGTAAATTCATGGTGATCAATATAGTTTTCGACCCCATGTTAGCGGCTGCTGCCGCAGCTTCGCTACCAGCGTGTCCACCCCCAACTACTATTACATCATACTCTGATTCAAACATATATCTAAGCTCATAGTTCCACGTGGAACATTGATTTTAAACTCATTTAAAAGTTTGCAAATATACAGTGAAATCTAATTATTACCTTAGAAGACTCAGGTAATAGTCCTCTTTACTCCTCATTAACTGTTTCTCCTTTGCCGAACCATCCTTATATCCACAATAATGTAAAACCCCATGAATCATGACCCTTGATAACTCAGTCTCAAAATCAACACTATACTTTTGCGCATTGTCTTTCACTCGCTCTACTGATATAAACACCTCACCTTGTATTATTTTTCCCACGGTATAGTCAAAAGAAATTATATCTGTAAAGGTGTCATGACCTAAAAACTCCTTATTCAGTTCAAGTAATTCGTCATCATTCATGAATGTATAAATCAATTCGCCCAATTCATGATGCTCCAAGCCTATTGCTTGCCTGATCCAACTACTCATGGCTTCTTCATTCTTTAACCTAAAAGGATACTTATAGTTATAGCTGATCATTTTTTGTTTTAAAGTACTCTTGCACCTTTAACTGATGTTCCTCTTTTAGTGGTAGGGCTTGTCTGTTCAATGCTTCTGTTCGATTAAAGTACTGCTTCGCCTTTTCCAGGTTAGAGTTAAATCCACTATACTGCTGATAATTGGTCTTGGACTCCCTGCGTTCTTCCCTTCCTTGAATAAAGGAAGCGTTCTCAAGTTTTAATAAGCGGTGTTGAAGATCTAGCATCTTTTCAAACGTTTGATTCGTGAATCCTTTGTTAATTAGGTCTGACTCCACTTCTTCCATTTTCTCGATGAGATTCTTTATCTCCAATTCTGCATTCCCCTCTGCATTTCTGATCTTGTCCTCTAAGGCCTGCCTTATTTGCTGCTGCTCTCTGAATATGTCATAGAGCTCCTTATTCATTTCCTCTGAACCCCCTTCACCATAGCCACTATTAGTTTCATTTGTTTTCTGAGAATCGCCTTCCTTGCTATTATTTTCATTTTCCCCGTCGCCATCAGATCCTTCCCCCTCTTTTTGTCCTTTCTCTTGGCCCAATTGTTTCCCCTCTTTTGCGTCATTGCCTTCCTTTTCAGTCTCATTGCTCTGATCGCTATCACCCGGTTTTTCACCCTTTTTTTCACTTTCATTTTCTCCCTGCGACTGCTTCATGCCCTCTTCCATCATTTTGTTCAACTGTTCCTGACTCATAATTATATCTGGCAACTGCATTTCCCCCTGTCCACCACTGCTCCCCGGCATCATGTTTAATTGCTGTTCCATATTGTCTAGCATATCGCTTAACAAACTAGCTAATTCGTTTGCTGCCGTTACAGTATACTGTTGATAGGCTACTCCCTGATACAAACGGTTCTCAGTTAGTTGCCCTAGTGATTTATCGATGTTGTAATACACTTCTGAAATTTGTTTATTCACTTTTTCAGAAATCATTGGCTGCCTTAATGAAAGCGCAAATAGACTATCGTCTACATGTTCAAAATGAGTGCGTAATGTACTCTGATCAATAATGTAATTACCGTACTGATTGTTATCAATGTCAATTGATTTAAATAAGTCCATCAATTTCTCCTGATCAAATGAAAATAACACGAGATTATCAAGAATCTGTCTTAGCATTTCTGCATCTTCAGCCATTTGCTGCTCACCCCCGGCACCAGCACCGGATTGTTGCATCTTTTCAAGATTTTCACTCATTTTCTGCATTTTCCTTGCCGCTGCCTTTTGTTTTTGCTCTGCAGTATTCTTTGCTCTCTCATTAGCCTCGACTTCACCCGGCTTCTCTTCTTCCTTTTCAATATTCTCTAATTCCTCTATTGCTCTTTCCTGATCCTTTTCAATTAGTTCTTCGGTAAGCCTGTCTTCAGGGAGCTCCATTGGCTTTTGTAGGCTGCTGTTGTCTTTTCTTAATTCATTTAAATCTTCTCTTATTTTTGAAAATTCTTCATTAAGCTTTTTCTGATCTTCTAAACTGTTTTCCTTATTTTTTTCAGCTGCCTTTTGCTGCTTTCCTGCAAGATCTTCAAGCTGCTTCTGAATTTTTTCTGCCTTTTTGGAAACATAGAAACGCTTTGTCAGTTCCAATAGTTGCTTCATACTGCGTTTCTTACTTTGATTCTGTTTAGCCAATTCCTCAAGTTTCTGACTGAAATCTTCCTTGTTTATTTTGTCCTTTAATTGTTCCAGTTGCTCTAGCAATTTCTCATCCTTCTCAAGTTGCTCTTCGTTTTCAGATAACCTTTTCTTTAGTTCTTCCTTAAATGAATCTTCCTGCTCGGGGTTGAATTCCTCTAAATTTTTCTGAAGATTTTTATTGAAATTCTTCATCAATTCTTCCTGCTGCTTCTGCCTTTTAAGGAAAGACTCAAACTTTTTGCGGTCATTAAAGTTCAGGGCCTCCTTTTCCTTTTGGGTTTTAGAAATGTCCTCCAACCTCTTATCCTGCTCTTCCAATTTTTTAAAAGTGTCATCAAGATTTTTTATTACCTCGCTCTGCTGATCGAGTTGCTGCCTGACCTGTTCATCTTTGGTGCGCTTTCGAAAAGTAAAAACCTTGCTACGCGTGGTCTTAAAACTGTTAATTCGGTCATTGTCCGATAATTCAAAATACAATTCGTAGGCCTCACCTGGCGGTAATTGAAGTTGATCTGGGAAACTCGTTATGAACTCTGAGTAATTACCGGACACCGCCGATAATGGTATCCTCTTTGCCTGTTTTGAATTGCCAAAGGGGTAATAGACCAGTGACAAGGATCGCAAACCATAATCGTCACTGACCTGACCAAAAAAATACAACTGTTCTTGATCTAGAGAGTCTATTCGGCTTTCGACGTGTATTTCCGGATAGTCATCCTTGACCACCTTTATATTATAGGACAGTCGCTCATAATCCTTTAAAAGCAGATTTCCGGTAACGAGGTCATAATTATAATTTGAAAAAAGCTGTCTTTCTGCCTGAAACTCATTTTCAGAAATCTGCTGAAATGAAATAGTGTCCTGAGCATAGTTTCTTACTTGTGTTGTTGAACGGGTCTTTAAAACCCATTTGACTTTAGTACCTTCCGGAACTATTGCATTACCACTGCTCTTAACAACCTCATTTATTTTACCGGTATGGGGTGGGTAATCCAGCTGAAGCTCCAAATATTCCATGCTGGGCGTTTTTAGAACCTTCAATTCATATGGTTGCGAAATCACCTCATTAGCAAACAATTCGAAGGTTAAATCCTCTGATAATCTATTGAAGGTGAATTGAAACTTTCCCTGGCCAAGGGGCTGTAAATAATAGGTTTCATCATTAACTCTAAGACCAGCTGACTCAGGAATTACCTCACCTGTGGTGCTTACCTCAAGCAAAAAAGGTTTGTTTTCCAACGCCTCAAGCTTTTTATTTAAAACAAAAAACTGAAAAGGGGCTGGTGGTTCATACGCTAATTTGTAATTGACCACCCTTTCATAACTGCTGTTGAACCAATTTTGATCTCCTGAAATGTAAGTGACTAAAATAATGGCAACTGGGATGGCTGCGTACTTTAAATACCTGACATTGGCCTTGAGGTTGATAGCTGACTTAAAAGGTACGGGGTTTAGTTCTTTTGACTTCTGTTCTATACTTGCCATTAACAGGTCAGATTCCGAACTGTTGTTGCTTAACTGAAGCACATTAAGTAATTTGTCATTTACCTCGGGAAAATGATTGCCAATCACTCGCGAAGCCTGCTCATAACTTATACCCTTTCTAAACTTAAACAGTTTAAACAACGGCACTAGAATAAACTTAAAAAACAAGGCTAGCTCTACACCTATAAAACACCAGAAAAGAAAGGTTCGCCACTGTGGTTCGAGCCAGAGCAGGTGTTCTATAAAAAGGGTTGCCAGAAAGTACAATAATCCAATAGCCGAGAAAAGGATAGCTCCTTTTAGCAATTCATTCATATAATAACGCCTAATGAATTCTTCTAATTTCAGACGTAACTGTTCAAAACTTCCCATAATCTCTTGTCTAGGACCAATCTACAATATAATTTTATTATGATTTTCTTAAATTTGAAAGGATTGTGTTAATTAATTTGTTATGAAAGACCTTAAATACCTGATGGCCTTTTCCATCCCAATGGTTGCACTGTTCGGGTTATTACAAGGCGGCTACTGGATGTGGGCCACTCCTGTTTACACTTTTTTCCTGCTTCCTGTGATGGAAGTACTCTTTCCGCTGGATCATTCAAACCTGACTGAAGCAGAAACTGAAAACAAATTAAAAAACAGATTATTTGATTGGTTACTGTATTTAAACCTACCCATTGTATTTGGCTTATTAGTACTTTCCTTTGAAATGCTATCCTCAAACCCTTTGAAACCTTATGAATATGCGGGCATGGTCTTTTCCATTGGAATAGTGTTATCCGTTAATGGCATCAATGTAGCACATGAGCTCGGTCATCGTCAAAAATCGAATGAGCGCTTTCTGGGCAAGTTTCTTCTAATGCCTTCGCTATACATGCATTTTTATATAGAACACAATTACGGGCACCACCTCCATGCAGCTACACCGGAGGACCCGGCAACTGCAAAATACAATCAATCGGTCTATTCGTTTTGGATTACCTCTACCTTCAAACAATACTTAAGCGCCTGGAAGATTCAAATAAAACTACTTAAAAACAAAGATCTTTCGTTCTGGTCTCTTCGCAATGATATGCTCTGGTATTTATTTATTCAAGCAGCTTACCTTACTACAGTATTTTTTGTTTGGGGGGCAGCATCTGTTCTTTTTGCCTTATTAGCCGGCATGGTAGGTTTCATCATGCTGGAAACAGTTAATTACATTGAGCATTACGGACTGCTACGGTTTAAAACCCCGTCTGGCCGTTACGAACGTGTTAAAGAAATTCATTCGTGGAATTCGAACCATGTCATCGGCCGAATCGTGCTCTACGAATTGACGCGCCACAGTGATCACCACTTCAAATCCTCAAAAAAATATCAGGTTTTGGATTGTCATGAGGCTAGTCCACAATTACCCTTTGGCTATCCAACCTCCATGGTGCTTTCTCTGTTGCCTCCCTTGTGGTTTGCTATTATGAATAAGCGAATTCCAACAGCTATGCGCTTAAACTAATCCCCTCAAACGATGGATCCCAAACTAAAATTCACTATTTTATCGACGATAATAGCCTTTTCCTCATTTTTCATATTTCAGAAACTTCATGTTTGGATTAGTCAAATAGTTTTAGCTAAAAACCCACATTTTGAAGAGCAATATCCCTGGCTCTTTACAACAAGAAGCCATCTGTATGTTTTTGTGATCATGCTGACCAAACTTGGCGTTGTTGTGCTACTGCTGTGGTTTGGGGTGATCGGCATTCCTGATTTTCTAAGAAGTTGAATCATTGTTTTGCAGAGGGTATCGTTTAGGTCTATCTTTGCAAAAAATTACACTCCTAATGTCGCAACAAGTTCGAGTTAGATTTGCACCCAGCCCCACAGGTCCTCTTCATATTGGCGGATTAAGAACCGCACTTTTCAATTATTTATTTGCTAAAAAGCATGGTGGTGTCTTCATTCTTAGAATTGAAGACACAGATCGCAGTCGTTTTGTGGAGGGTGCTGAAGACTATATTTCCGAGGCGCTGAACTGGAGTGGAATCCCTTTTGATGAAGGCCTTGGAAAAGATGGAGGATACGGACCCTACCGGCAAAGCGAACGAAGCCATCTATACCAGAAATATGCTGAGCAGCTGATCAATTCGGGGCGGGCTTACTTTGCATTTGATTCTGCCGAAGAGCTTGAAAGACACAGAAAAGACCACGAAGCACAGGGCAAAACCTTTATTTATAATTGGCACAACAGAGAAAAGGGGCGGCTCGCTAATTCTCTGGTAATGAGTCAGGAAGAAGTAAATGAACGGATTACTTCAGGAGAACCTTATGTGGTGCGCTTTAAGTCACCTCGGGACCGAATCCTGAAGTTCACTGATTTGGTCAGAGGAGAGATCAAAATTGATACGAATGTGCTGGACGATAAGGTGTTATTTAAGAGCTGTCTCTTATACAAATCTGACGCTGCCGACGATC
>CAWZYX010000087.1:0-12736 GCA_963966315.1 uncultured Winogradskyella sp.
AGGTAACAAAATAAAAAACCCATGATTTCGATGGTCATGGGTTTATGCAATTCTACAATTAGTTGGTCTCCATCATGGGAATTTCAAGACTCAGGCTTGCATTAATCAGTGATTCAATTTTATTCTCTGCCTGAAAATACTTAGCAGCTTTTCCTGGTGATATGATTTTTTTGAACTTTTTGTAGTAGCTTTTTTTCAACTTAAGTAATTCGGTTTGGTATTTGATGGCAGAGTTCCAAAGTTGGTCCGCCTTTTCATCGGTCATATTCCCGTAATTCTCTGCGTAATCCTTGATGAGGTCAATTCTTTTGTTTTCCACTAGGTACAATTTATTTTGAAATTCATTGTATAAATTCCAAAAGGATTGACTTTCAGATTCAGACAGCTCCATAACTTCTGCGATAGCAGCTTTTTTTTCAGTCTTTAGAACATCTCTGGCTACCTCAAGGTAGTCATTTTCTGTTTGGGCATTTGCAAATGATAAAATCAAAATAGCAATGGTGAAGAATAAGTATTTCATGAGTGATCAATTAAACGGTCATGAAGGTATTAAAAAAAAAGAGTCAAAAGGTAGAGACCGTGAATTTATTTCAAGAAAAATATTGAAGTGAAAACACAGGCGATTTAAATGGATTTTGATCCAAATAGCTACTTGTTCGGTGTTCTTAAGTTTGCTTAAGCATCTTGATCTTTATTCGGAATGCTGCGAAAAGTAGGGTCATAAAAGGACTAATAATGCTAAAGAAGGCAAATGGAATGTAGGCAGTTGCGCCAGCGTATCCGAACAGCACTTTTGAGTGGTACGCTCCACAGGTGTTCCATGGGATGAGAACAGAAGTCACGGTGCCTGAGTCCTCCAAAGTTCTGCTTAGGTTCTCAGGAGCGAGGCCACGATCTTCGTAGGCCTGCTTGAACATTTTCCCCGGGACTACAAGAGCGAGGTATTGATCGGATGCAGTGAGGTTCAGAGCGAGGCAACTGGCCACCGTACTGGCAAACAATCCAAAAATGGAGTGTGCTGTTTTTAGCAAGGCATCTGTGATTCGTGATAAGGCACCGATAGCATCCATGACGCCACCAAATACCATGGCACATACAATAAGCCAGATGGTTCCTAGCATCCCAGCCATTCCACCCGAACTAAAGAGCTCATTCAATGCGTCGTTGGAGGTGGTTACAGAAGTGTCTGTTGTCAAGGCATTCATGACGCCTTTATAGCCAGATTGAAAGGTCAAAGCTTTAGACCCAGCAACACTTGCCACAATCTGAGGTTGTGCGATCAGTGCTGCCAAACCACCCATTAAAGCCCCGAGAAGTAAGGCGATCAATGGGGGTGTTTTTTTTATGATCATTAATATAACCAGTACTGGTACGACAAACAACCAGGGACTAATATGAAAAGCTTCTGAGATTGCTTTTAATTTATCGTCTATTTGAGGGGTACCCTGAGTATCCAGGTTAAAGCCAATCACAGTAAAGATGATCAGAGTAAGCACTATTGTGGGCACTGTAGTGTAGGCCATGTACTTTATATGACTAAATAATTCTCCTCCTGCCATAGCCGGAGCTAGATTTGTGGTGTCTGACAGGGGAGACATTTTGTCTCCGAAATAGGCTCCTGATAAAACGGCACCTGCTGTCATTCCCATAGAAATACCTAGTGTTTCTCCAATGCCAACAAGGGCAATGCCCACAGTGGCCGAGGTTGTCCAGGAGCTACCAGTAGCAATAGAGATGATGGCACAGATGATCACACAGGCTGATAAAAATATCGTTGGATTTAAGATCTGCAAACCGTAATAGATCATGGTGGGAATGATGCCACTTATCAGCCAGGTTCCGGCCAAGGCTCCTACCATGAGCAGAATTAAAAGTGCACCGGTGGTAGACCTGACATTCTCAGCTACTTCTTTGATCATTAATTTGTAGGTCACCTTATTTTTAAAACCTACAATAGCCGCAACAGAAGCGCCAATGAGAAGGATAAACTGGTTACTTCCGCTTAATGCTTCATCACCAAAAACGTATATATTGTAGGCTAGTAGTGCAACTAAAGCAACAACGGGAAGCAAGGCTTCCCAGATGTTCAGTTCTTTATTGGCTATTATTGTTTGGTCTTCTACCTTAATCTTTTCAAGGGAATTGTCGTCTGCCATATCCTGTTTTTTCAGGAAGTAATGTTACGACATTGTTAAGCCAATTGCAAATAGCGTTGTGCCTCGGTAAATAAAATAATGTCAGAGTTTTAAGCTACTTCAGTCTTTAGAATATGAAGCTTTTCCATACAGCGCTTCATTTTTGTAAAGGTGCGTTTAATATCGGCATCTAGGCCTATAGAGAATCTTATTAAACCATCTGAAAGTCCCATTTTTGCCTGCTCGTCCTCAGGGATTTCAGAGGATGTGGAGGTCCCGGGTGCACTAAATAAGGTCTTGTAAAAACCTAAACTAACCGCAAGGTACCCCAGGTTTTCCTTTTGCATGAGTTCCATCAATTCATTGGCCTTACCAAGACTGCCAACATCAATGGTTAGCATACCACCAAAACCATAATCGGGGTGCATCATGGATTTAAACAAACTGTGAGAAGGGTGCGATTCAAGGCCCGGATACACTGTTTTTAATCCGGATGATTCAAATTGTTTGGCCAGATAGGCTGCATTTTTACTGTGTTGCTGCATCCTGATGTGCAGAGTCCTCAGATTCTTTAAAATGGAGGCAGAACGTAGGCTGTCCATTGTAGGACCCATTAGCATTACCGCTCCTGAGTGGACGTCCCGAAGATGGTCTATAAACTCCTGTGACCCGCAAATAACCCCACCAACTGTATCTGAAGACCCGTTTATGAACTTAGTTAAGCTGTGTATAGTGATGTCTGCGCCCAGTTTACATGGAGCAATTGATAGCGGAGAGAAGGTATTATCGACCACCAAAGGAATATTGTATCTCTTTGCCAGTTTGGAAAGTGCAGATATATTGGCAACCTCTAATAAGGGATTGCTCACTGCTTCGCAATAAAGGACCTTTGTGTCTGAGCTAATTGCAGCTTCAACCTGTTCAAGGTCTGTAATGTCGACAAACGAAGTGCTAATACCCATGCGAGGTGCAAAGTTTTTTAAAAAGGCATAAGTACCTCCATAGATGGTTCTACTGCTAACCATATGATCTCCTGCTCCGCATAGCTGAAGTATTACCGCCGTAATTGCTCCCATACCGGAAGCAGTGACTGTGGCCGACTCGGTACCCTCCATAGCGGCAAGGGCTTGACCTAAATACAAATTGGATGGTGACGAATGTCTTGAATACAAGTAGCATCCATCAGCATTGCCTTCAAAAGTATCGAACATGGTTTTGGCGGAGAGAAAGGTATAGGTTGATGAGTCTGAAATAGATGGGTTAACCCCGCCAAATTCACCGAAATACTGTAAATCCTGAATGTTGTTTGCTGGTTTAAATGACATTGTTCTTTTATTTGAGTCAAATTTGATAATTTTATGAAAAATAAACAATTAAAATTATTTAATATAGAAAAATAAGCTGCTATAGATATTATTAATAGATAAATAATCTATTTTGATTGTTGTAGACCAATTTTTTATGAAAATATTTCGTTATGAACCTTGATGAAACAGATAAGCGGTTACTAACCTTATTGCAAAAGGACTGTAAACAGACCAACAAAGCTCTGGCAATTTCCTTAGGTTTATCAGTTACTGCTGTTTATGAACGTATTCGAAAGCTTGAGCGACTGGGTGTAATTGATTCGTATGTAGCCTTGGTTAATAAAGAGAAGGTCAACAGGACCTTTGTCGCTTTCTGCCATATAAAGCTAGTGCAGCATTCGCAGGATTATGTGGTGCGATTTGAGCGCCAGATCGCAAAGCTTGATGAAGTCCTTGAATGCTATCACATTAGCGGAGATTATGATTACATCCTCAAAGTTCTTGTGGCCGACATGAATGCCTTTCGAACATTCATGGTAGAAAAGTTAACAACTATTAATCACATTGGTAGTACCCACAGTATGTTTATGATCAATGAAGTAAAACACACTACAGTTGTGCCGCTTCACTACAACCTGCAGGACTAACAGATCACGTTTAGCAGAATCAATCCAAATCGTAGGAAAAAAGAATCAATTGGCTATATTTGAAACAAAAAAGAATTGTGGTTGTAGATAATATAAAGGAGGTATATCAGGAAATATTTGAATCGTATGACAAACCTTCTCTCGAAGAACATATTAAAAAATTTATTGAGCTGGATGTTTACTTGCCGTATAACGCAACATTTTTTTGTATCACAAACACTCAAAATCTGAGATTTGAATATGTCAGTAAAAACATTGAAGCCTGTCTTGGGATTGATAAGTCCGTACTGGAAATAAAGGGAATGAGACACCTATGGGGTTTAATGCATCCGGATTATATTGATAAATGGTTGCAAGCTCTTGACGGACTCATGAAATTTACACTGAAGGAAATTCCTGATACAGATCGATCGCGCATGAGCTATACCTGGAATTACAGGCTCCTTAACAGCAGAGGTGAATACGTTAATGTGATCCAAAATACGACACCCTTGGAATTTGATGCAGATAATAAGCCCATCATCGGACTTGCACATTACACGATCCTGGATGCCAAAATACCCATGGAAGTCTGTGCTTCGGCAAAAAGGCTTAACGCGCAGAATGAGTATGAGACTTTATACTTTAATACCTACTCTCAAAAATTATTAACCGATGGCATTAGCAACAGAGAGCGGGACATTGTTCGATTATTGGTATTAGACCGCAGTAGCAAGGAAATTGCTGATCAGTTAAATACTAGTTCCAATACGGTAGATACGCACCGAAGAAATATCCTTAAAAAACTCAATATTTCTTCAACGGGAGAGCTTGTGGGTATGCTAAAAATGAACCAGCATCTACTTTAATCTTTTGCTTTGAGAAAATACTCAAATTGAGTATTGCGCAGTTCGCAGAAAAACGGCACTTTTACAAAGCTATTAATTAATCAATCTCATTAGAGATCAACTCAAAGAGCTCAACTTGAAGAAAATTTACTTTCCAAAGTTGGGTTTTTTGTTTTTACCGACGGATGATCCGCTTTTCATTTGCATTGTTTACAAAAAAGGTGAAGCCCTAAAAACCATTGGTGATTCAATGAACTATATTGTATTTTTGTCTCCATTTTAAACCGCTAATATATTTTTATGAACTCTTACGATGTTGCTGTAATTGGCTCAGGTCCTGGTGGATATGTAGCTGCGATCAGATCTGCTCAATTAGGAATGAAAACTGCCATTATTGAAAAATACAATACGCTTGGAGGAACTTGTCTCAACGTTGGATGTATTCCAAGTAAAGCTCTTCTCGACTCTTCCCACCATTATGAAGATGCCGTAAAACACTTTAAGGAGCACGGCATTGATATTCCAGGAGAAGTGAAAGTGAATTTAAAGCAAATGATCTATAGAAAACAAGCTGTTGTGGACCAGACCACATCGGGGATCGACTTTTTAATGAATAAGAACAAAATTGATGTGTACCAAGGCTTAGGTAGTTTTATCGATGCAACACACATCAAAATAGAAGGAGAGGAGACCACTGAAATTGAGGCTAAAAATATAATTATTGCAACAGGCAGTAAACCGGGAAGTTTACCATTCATTAACCTGGATAAAGAGCGTATTATTACCTCGACCGAAGCCTTAAAACTGAAAGAGATCCCAAAGCATATGATCGTGATTGGGGGTGGAGTGATTGGCTTGGAGTTAGGGCAGGTATACAGGCGCCTCGGAGCTGAAGTCACCATTATTGAATACATGGATCGCATCCTACCTACAATGGACGCCGGATTGTCTAAGGAAATGAATAAGGTCTTTAAGAAGGCCAAGTTTAAGATCAATGTCTCGCACAAGGTGACTTCTGTTGAACGCAGTGGCGATACCGTAATGGTCAAAGCCGAAAATAAAAAAGGAGAAGAAGTGATGTTTGAAGGTGATTATTGTCTGGTATCTGTTGGTCGAAGACCTTATACAGATGGCTTAAACACAGAGGCTGCAGGTGTTCAGCTAAACGATCGCGGACAAGTGGAGGTCAATGAAAAATTGCAGACAACAACTCAGAACATCTATGCGATAGGGGATGTTATCAGAGGTGCGATGTTGGCTCACAAAGCTGAGGAAGAAGGGGTTTTTGTTGCTGAAACAATTGCCGGACAAAAACCCCATATAAATTACAACCTTATTCCAGGAGTTGTATATACCTGGCCCGAGGTAGCCTCCGTAGGTAAAACAGAAGAAGAACTAAAAGAGGCTGGAGTGGCCTACAAGACTGGTCAGTTTCCAATGAGGGCTCTGGGAAGAAGCAGGGCCAGTATGGATATTGATGGTTTTGTAAAGATTCTTGCCGATAAAGAAACCGATGAGGTCCTTGGAGTACATATGATTGGTGCACGTTGTGCCGATTTAATCGCTGAGGCTGTTACTGCTATGGAATTCAGAGCTTCAGCTGAGGATATTTCCAGAATGTCGCATGCACACCCCACCTACACCGAAGCTATAAAAGAGGCAGCTCTGGCGGCAACTGAAGATCGGGCGCTTCATGTCTAGAAGACTTCGGTTATTTGGTTTATCGTGGCTATCGGCCTTCATTCTCCTAAGCTGTTCCCCAAAACTAAAAACTGAGTTTAGGCAAATATTGCCACCTCTTGAGGCATCAGCAAAGGTGATTGTAGTTGGAATGGATTACACAGCTGTGGTTCCAGATTCTTCATATGTTGGTTCCGTTAAAATGACGGATGCAGGTATGTCTGTTGGTTGTTCTTATTATGAAAATGTATTAAGACTTAAGGAAATGTCAAGGAATGCAGGAGCTAACCTCATCATAATTTCGCAACATGAGCCGGCGGATAAGTGGAGTTCGTGTGATCGCGTATGGGCCAATATTTATTTCGTAGAGGATCCTTATCATTATGAGAAGGAAATAGACTGGAGCGATAGCAGGCGCTTGACCTGGGAAGATTTTAAGGGATCCGTACCCGGATCAAGGGATTTAAGACTTGCCGCTGAGACAGCTTCAGAACTGGAATTTCAATACCGATCTGGAGTTTTTGACTCTGGTTTAACACTGGATGTTAGGTGCCGATTCATCACGGAAAAAAGTTGGGTACGCCCCGAGGCCAAAAGCGCCTCTGTACTCAAGCACGAACAGTTACATTTCGATATTACTGAGCTTTACGCTAGAATTCTTAGGAAAGAATTGGAAGAGGCAGATCTAACAATCAGAGATCAGGCAAAAGCTGTTCAACTCTTCAACACAGTTTCAAAGCAGCATAACTTGAGACAGAAGAATTACGACAAGGCAACTGAACACGGACTAAATGAAATTTCTCAAAGTGAATGGGAAGCAATGATCCTAATGGAGTTATCTCGATTAGAAGCTTATAAATCAGAGTCCTTCAATTAGTTGGAGGTATTGTTAAATATTAAAATGTAAACATTTTGGAAGCTTTGACACTCACAACACCCGCGCTTTTGTTCTCGGCGATTTCACTGATAATGCTTGCTTATACCAACAGATTTCTGGCCTATGCTGCAGTGATCCGTAATTTACGTGATAAATACCTCGAACGTCAGGAAACATCACTTATTCGGCAGATAAATAATCTTAAATTACGATTAACGCTCACACGATGGATGCAGATATTTGGTATTAGTAGTTTGCTCTTATGCGTGTTAACCATGTTTTTGATTTATATTGGCCAGCAGGTCGCAGCAGTCTGGATATTTGGATTGGCTCTATTATTATTAATTCTCTCACTTGCTCTACTTATTAAAGAGATCCATATTTCAGCTCAGGCCCTAGGATATCATCTAACCGATATAGAAGACGATTTAAAGCAGCGATAGTGACATGTTAAAAGTATTCAAAGCTCCTTTTTTTAATTGACAGATATTTTCAGTTGAGAACGCACACTTATTTTGAAATAAAACATTTTGACTTCTTCAAGGATCAATTGATTTATTGGGCCCAACAATTTGAAGAAGTAGTTTGGCTGGATTCAAATAAGCACGGTTCAAAATTTCAGCAAAATGATGGGATTTTGGCTGTTGGAGCTGAAAAGTCTTTGGAAACAACAACAAATAGAGCCTTTGAGCGCTTAGAGCAGTTTCATGAGGATTGTAAGGACTGGATATTTGGATTCCTCACTTATGATCTTAAAAATAGCACGGAAGCACTTTCTTCTCAGAATTTTGATGCTTTGCATTTTCCCGATCTTTATTTTTTTCAGCCTAAGAAACTCATATTGATCAAAGACAATAAGGTGATCTTTAAATATCTGATCAAACATCATGAAGAGGTTTATACAGATTTCAATCAAATCAAATCAACAGATATTCCCGGGATTGAGGTTCATGATGCACCAAAGATCAAACTTAGAATCCATAAAGATGCATACTTTGAGAAAGTTGAGGCTATGTTGGCGCACATACATCGCGGGGATATTTATGAGGCAAATTTCTGTCAGGAGTTTTATGCAGAAGATCTGCAAATCAACCCTGTTCAGACCTTTTTAAAACTCAACAGTATCTCCAGGCCTCCATTTTCAACCTATCTGCGCCTTAAAGACAAGTACTTACTATCGGCTTCGCCGGAGCGTTTTTTGAGAAAAGATGGGCAAAGGCTTATTTCACAGCCAATTAAAGGCACGGCCCGACGGTCTCATGATCCTGAGCAGGACCGAAAACTTAAAAGGGAGCTACAGCAAAATGAAAAAGAGCGAAGCGAAAATATAATGATTGTAGATCTGGTGAGAAACGATTTATCCCACACAGCCAAACCGGGTAGTGTTCAAGTGACTGAATTATGCCAGGTTTACAGTTTCATGCAGGTGCATCAAATGATTTCAACTGTAGAGGCTGAGATTCGAGAGGGAACTTCCTTTGCGCAGGTCATAAAACACGCTTTTCCAATGGGCAGTATGACAGGGGCACCAAAAATCTCTGCTATGAAAATAATCGAAGAACTAGAAGAGACCAAAAGGGGGCTTTATTCCGGAAGTGTCGGATACGTTACCCCAGACAGAGATTTCGATTTTAATGTGGTCATTCGCAGTATTCTCTACAACGCTACCAAAAAGTATGCATCCTATTCAGTGGGAAGTGCCATAACAGCTAAGAGCATTCCTCATAATGAATATGAGGAATGTTTGCTAAAAGCAAAAGCCATGAAAGAAGTACTTGAGAATTAATTACTCCAAATGGGTTCTAAAACTCTTTTTTACTTTTTCAAAAATAGAGGCAATTCTGGTAGCCTTTTGTTTTTTGATCTGGGCAATTTCATCGAATGTTAAATGTCCAAATACATAAAGGTCTACAATGTTGGAGATGTTGACAGGCAACCAGCTGTAAAATTGATGAACCACTCGAGGGCGTTTGGATTTGGCAAGGTCTTCTATTTCAAAAGCATTCAGAAACGAATTCTCCTTATCAGAATACAGGTAAATATGTGGATCGCGATCGTGTTGATGGTAGCTTATATCATTTAGTTCTGTGTTGAGAATGAGGTCCGAATCAGCATCCATAGTAAAATCTTCATTTAACCCCGAGAGCTCGTCCTCAAGGATACTATTAGTGCTGGTGGTGTTCTTATGAAAAGATTCCTTTTCAAACAGAGTTGTGAGATATTCATCTACCAGTTTAAACAACTTTAATTTTATCACATTAGATTCAGCCTCAATGTCGTATCCATTGGAATACAGCTCTATTATACAGTCATCAATAATACCGTTTGAGGAGTACATATTCTTAGGGATGATTCCAGTAGACTCAGCAATGTAAATTCTGTGTTTGACATAGGGATGTAAATGGGGTACTGCCGACAACACCTTTTTGTTAAAGGTCTCTCTAGCAGAGGTTGACGAAAGGTCTTTTAAGGTGCTCATAATTCCATATTTTAAATTCATTTAAAGCTATCTATTTTTAATCTTCATAACTATGATATTTGTCACATTTACAATAGACATACAATTACACAACATTTCAAATTGTATCTTTAACCCATGCGTGATGCCTTTGAACAATTCATTCATGATCAGTTATCTTTTTTAAAAGACAAACGACTTCTTTTGGCAGTATCAGGAGGTATTGACAGCGTAGTTTTATTGCACTTATGTCATGAACTTAAATTAAATCTTGCAGTGGCACACTGTAATTTTAAATTGCGACCTCATGAAAGTGATAAAGATGAACAATTTGTGCTCGAACTTGGAAAACAGTTAGAAGTTGAGGTATTCACACAATCATTCGATATCCCAGCTTATACGAAGACCCATAAAAAGAGTGTTCAAATGGCAGCGAGAGAATTACGGTATGACTGGTTCAAGGAGTTGAGCGATCACCTGGGGTTCGATTATATTCTTACAGCCCATCATGCCGATGATAATCTAGAAACCTTTATCATCAATTTTATGCGAGGTACTGGTATTAATGGTCTTACCGGGATTCCGTTTATCAATAACAATACGGTTCGACCTCTTTTACCGTTTTCACGGGAAGAGATCACTGAACTGGCCCGGAGTGAAAATTGGGACTGGAGAGAAGATGCTTCCAATGCCACTCGCAAGTATTTAAGAAACAGATTGCGACATGAGGTTATACCCGTTTTAAAAGAAATCAACCCCAGTTTGCTCAGTAGTTTTAAGGATACTCTTAAGCACCTTAACGATACTGCAGATATTGTTGAGGAAAGCCTGAATGCAGTGGCTAAAAGGGCAATAACACATATAGATGATCATGAAGTACACTACAAGATTTCTGAATTTAAAAAGGTGAATAACCCTAAAGCCTATTTACACGAGATGTTTAAATCCTATGGGTTTAGAGAATGGCAGGACGTTGTTGATTTACTTGATGCCCAATCAGGAAAATTGGTCCTGTCAGATACCCATAGACTCATCAAACACCGGGACGTCTTGATTCTTACCGATCGAAAAATCACTGAGCAACAGTCGTATTCCATATCTGAATCCGATCTGAACACGGAGTTTCCATTAGGCAAAATTGTTCTTAAATGGGTAGCTAAGAAAGAGCATGGAGATCAAAATAGCATCTTCATAAATAAGACGCTTCTCGAGTTTCCTTTAACTCTAAGAATCTGGGAACCGGGTGATTTCTTCATTCCTTCCGGAATGCACGGGAAAAAGAAATTGAGCAAGTATTTAAAAGATGAGAAATATTCCCTCACAGAAAAGGAACGGACCTGGGTGCTCTGTTCAGGTAAAGAGATCGTCTGGGTGGTTGGAAAGCGGGGCGATCAGCGGTTTATGGCTTCTGAATCTACAGAATCAGTATTAAAAATTAAGCTCATATACTAAAGGGGTGGTTTACGAGGGAAAAATAGTCGACATCATTCATCGCCGCATTTATAGTGGAGAAATAACGGTGACACGTGGTAAGATTCAGAAAATAAAGGAAAAGCAGAACAATGCTGAACACTTTATTTTACCCGGATTCATCGATGCCCATATTCATATAGAAAGTTCCATGTTAGTCCCTTCTGAATTTGCGAAAATTGCAGTAACCCATGGTACCGTGGCAACGGTTTCAGATCCACACGAAATAGCCAATGTTCTGGGATTAGAAGGGGTGGAGTTTATGATCGAAAATGGAAGAACAGTTCCCTTTAAGTTTTACTTTGGAGCGCCCTCATGTGTTCCTGCCACCAATTTTGAGACTGCTGGCGCAGAAATAAGTTCTGACCAGATCAAAACCCTTTTACAGAGACCCGAGGTCAAATACCTGGCAGAGATGATGAATTATCCGGGTGTGATCCGGGGAGATGAGGAAATACTTAGTAAGATCTCATGGGCGAAACATTTTAAAAAACCGGTAGATGGTCATGCACCGGGCTTGGGAGGTGCTGATCTGGATGCCTACATCGCGGCAGGGATATCCACAGATCACGAGTGCTTTACATATGAGGAAGCAAAAGAAAAACTTAAAAAAGGCATGAAGGTTTTGATAAGGGAGGGCAGTGCTGCGAAAAATTACAATGCCTTAATTGACTTATTGCCTGAATACTACAATCAACTCATGTTTTGTTCCGATGATAAACACCCCGACGAATTATTATTAGGACACATCAACCAACTGGTAGCCAGAGCAGTATCCAAAGGTATGGACATATACAAGGTTCTGCAGGTAGCATGCCTAAACCCCGTAGTACATTATAATCTAGATGTTGGAACTTTGGGGATAGGACATACCGCAGATTTTATAGTGGTAGAGGATCTGAGATCATTCAAGGTGTTGCAAAACTTTATCAATGGTGAACTGGTTTCCGAACAGGGTAAAAGTCATATGAAGACAAGTGACTTTGAAATTTTGAACAATTTTGAAACACCTGCTAAGACACCTGACGATTTTAGAATCAGAGCGGAATCTGATCGGCTTAGGGTGATCGAATGTCTGGATGGGGAATTGGTAACCAACGAAATTTTTACCAAAGCAAAGATCCAAGAAGGGATGATTGTTTCAGATGTAAACAGGGATATTATTAAAATAGCCGTAGTAAACCGATACAGAGATGAACCTCCTGCAATAGGTTTCATTAAGAATATGGGTTTGACCGAGGGTGCTATAGCAAGTTCTGTAGCTCATGACTCTCATAATATCGTTGTGGTAGGTGTTGATGAGGAATCGATGAGTGAAGCCGTTAATTTGATTAT
>CAWZYX010000088.1:0-12708 GCA_963966315.1 uncultured Winogradskyella sp.
AGACTGTACCGAATTATTGAACAATACCAGGGTAGGGGGACGGTAACCGTTGAGAAGCTGTGACCAGACATCTTCAGTATTGGCCAGGATAGTTTCGCTGAAGGCTACCAATTCACTTTCTTCAGCATTGCTTTGATAGGGAATACTGCTTTGAGTTGGATTGGCTCCTCCAAAAATTTGTCCAATAAAGTTAAGCGGGTTATTACCGGTGACCAGCGAAAATATTAAAAATACACCGATGATGATCAGCCCCTTTTTAGAGAACAGGAGGCGGATCAATGGACCTAGTAGGAGTGGATTAATTCCACCACCCCCCGTCGATTGGCCTCGACGGTCTTCTACATTGGAACTTTTTCTTTGTCCTTTCCATTTCATGGTGCTTTCAGTAAGAATTCGTATTGCCCTAAGTTATAAATAATTAAAATTACAAGCTTTATTCGGAAACAGAATTTTGCTTAAAGCTTATACTCTGTTGCGGATTGATCGCTGCTAAAAATGTGCGGGTAGTGACTTCTTACATTGGCTTTCATAAATGCAAGCGGGACATCATCAAAATAGCCATAGTCCTCCAGGTATTCCATAAACTCATTCCCATCTTCATTGTACTGTTGGAGAAAAGAATCTGATTCTCCATCAAATTCCAGAGGTGCCACCTTGAACCGGGCACAGAGGTCTGCATTAAATGCCGGTGAGCACTTTAGCCATCTTCCGCGGATTTGCAGGTTCACCATGCCGTGTGGCGTTAGTTCGTCAGACCCGAATTTTTGGATAAGTCGTTCAGCGGCGATATGGTTTTTGACCTTTCCAAGGTGTAATCTTGCCGGGATACCTAAACCGCGAAGGCAAGCGACTAGGAGGATCGATTTTTCAACGCAATTGCCCGAAGATCGATTAGCTATGTGGCTGGCTTTGTAACTAATTTGTCTTAAACTGATGGTATAGGGATCATAACGCCATCCATCCCGCACTCTGTTGTATAGTTTAATGCTTTTGTCCTTTACTGAGATATGATCAGCTTTGAGGTCTGAAATGAGATTTCTAATAGGGGTGGATTCAAAATCCAGGAAATAGGTTGGGTTCAGGTAGGTCCTATCCTTTTGGTTCAATTCCTTGTGATCTGAGCTCATAGGTGTCTGTGCGGTAACAATTATCAGTCCATAAAATACCAGAAAAAATCGAAAAAAAAAGACCGCGTTAAAAATTTGGGATAACGCGGCCTGATAATCCTATTAAGCAAGTCGTATTCAGTATTTAGTTCTTTACAGGCTCCAGCTCCTCAACGATGGTTAGTTCATCAACGATGTGTTTGGCATTGGAGTATTTGTCAATCAGCCATAGAACGTATCTGATATCTACGTTAATGGTGCGTTGCAGGTCTTCATCAAAGATCACATCACCCGCCATTGCTTCAATATTGCCGTCAAAGGCCAACCCAATTAATTGTCCTTTGCCATTGAGAACCGGAGAGCCGGAATTTCCTCCTGTGATATCGTTATCGGTTAAAAAGTTAATCGATAGCTGCCCTTTAGAGTTGGCGTAGCGCCCGAAATCTTTCTTCTCGTAACTATCCAGCATGGCTTGCGGCATATCAAATTCGGGATCATTTGGTTTGTATTTTTTTACCATGCCTCTGAAAGTGGTGTAATTATTGATCGCTGCATCGTTTCTGGGATCCTTTGGCAGGGCCCTTACCTTTCCGTAAGACAATCTGAGCGTTGAATTAGCATCCGGGTATTCGATCTCACTCAATCCGGACTTGCGTAGCCCGTCCACCATTAACCTGTAAGATTTTTGATAATCATTCAGAGGTTGCTCTAAGTTTTCGGGCTGTTCCCTGTATTTTGCCAGAAGTGCCGAGGACAATTGAAAGAGCGGGTCATTTTCGAGCAAGGCCGCATTTGGATATTTTAGAAATGCCATAGCACTTTCCTTTGAGGCAAAGAGACTTAATTGAAAAATATCATTTACATAGGTGGTAAAGTCATCTACATTGTTGAGAATTTCGGGTGTCGAGTAGTTTGATTTTGAAGTGTAAAGCTTCAGCTGCTCGGCCAGGATCTCCTTTTCCAGCGGTAAGTAATAATCTTTATAGGAATTATCGATAGAGGCTGTAAGCCGAGGCAACAGTTCCTCGCGTTTGGCCTTATTGGCCTCAATGTAGTTGCTCAATGCATTGCCTAATGAATAAGGCAAGACCGAAAACCTACTGGAGCGCAACAAGACCCTCAAATAATTATCATGTTTGGATTTATCATTGGTCAGATCGTAGTAATTGTTGATACTGGAGATGACCTCTCCATATGTTTCCTTATTTCCTTTTTTATTGGCCCATTTATCGAATTTGGTTTCCAGCTTACGTTTTGTTTCAGCGGTTTTATGTTCTGTCAAAGCATCAATCATGCCCTGACGGTTTTTCCAGTAATTGGCAATACCAGCGTATTGAGAGGCGTACATAAGGTTCACAGACTCGTCCTGATCCATGTATTTTTTCATAACATCCATGCTTAGCTTGGAGCCCTCTACCCATGCCGGATAGGCATAGTTAACATTTTGCTCGATCCCTTCGGCAGGCATCCAGCGGTTGGTCCTACCGGGATAGCCCAGGATCATGGCAAAATCGTTTTCTTCCACACCATCAATATTGACAGGAAGATGGTATTTAGCCTTTAAAGGAACATTGTCCTTGGAATAGGCTGCGGGATTACCTTCGGCATCGGCATATACGCGAAACAGTGAAAAGTCACCTGTGTGGCGAGGCCACTCCCAGTTATCTGTATCCCCTCCGTATTTTCCAATGCTCTCTGGTGGTGTGCCCACTAATCGAACATCGGTGTAGTCCTCATAAACAAAATAATAAAACTCATTTCCCTGATAAAACGAACGCACAGACACCGTGTATTTACCACCTTCATTATTTTCCTGTTCGATTTTGGCAATTTCCTTGTTGATGGCTGCTTCTCGTTCTTTTTCAGACATTTCATCATTTACCTGGGATAGTATGCGCTGCGTAACATCATCCATTCTCACAAAAAACCGCACGTAGAGTCGCTGGGGTTTAAGTTCTTCCTCCAGGGAGCCGGCCCAGTAGCCGTTCTTAAGATGGTTTTGTTCAGCCGTTGATAATTCTGCAATGGCGTTGTAACCACAGTGATGGTTGGTGAGTACCAAACCATTTGCAGAGATGATGCTGGCAGTACATCCCCCATTGAACTGTACAATGGCATCTTTCAAGCTTTGGTTATTAATACTGTAAATTTCTTCTGCGGTCAATTGCAGGCCCATTTTTTGCATATCACGTTCGTTCAGGCGTTTGATATGCATTAAAAACCACATGCCTTCATTAGCAAATAAGGTCGTTGGAACGATCAGAACCAGTGCGGTGAAAAGAAGATATATTTTCCTCATAATCTGTGAATTAATTTAGTTATTCTGGATAATTTTTAAGAAGCTTAAAGATAAGAAATCGAAAGCAATAATTCTATGATACAGTACCTCATTTAGGGGTCTTCCAAAAGAAGGGTCAGATTTTAAAATGTACGTCTCGCGTGGCTTCAGGCCGTGTGCAAACCCATTGACGAAGCCGGTTAGTGAGCTGTATAAATATATGATTTCCGCAAGATGATCCCCTGCAAAAGGTGAATTTTTAAAAAATGAAAAATGGGTCAATCCGACGCTCAGATGGGACACTCATCATAAATCAGATCGCAGGTTCATGGACTTCTCCAGAGCCATGTAATCGTATTTAGCGGGGTAATACTTTTCAACGAAGGTCCGCTTCCAATAGTATTTTTTGAAGATAAACAGTGGATCCTGTACCATGAAATTAGGAATGTAATGGTACCACTTAAAACCCATTGCCTTAAAATGCGCTCTCACCTCATCACCATAACCCAATTCATCCGCAGCTGTTTCAACGGCCAGTCGCTGGCACTTAGAGCCAATGTACTGATTGACTATCCGTGTTTTATAACCGAAATAAAAAAACTGATCTTTTACGCGTTTGTAGTTTTGAAAGCGTGACCAGGCATCGGCATAGACCAGAAAAATGTGGAAAAAGGCAAAGAGAAACATAAACAGCCAGTACGCTGTCCATATGTTACTGCCATTGTTAATGGCACGCTCCAGCGGGATGTAATAGAGGTAAGATTCCAGAACAAACAACAGGGAGGAAGCAATCAGCAATCTGCTGCAGACCAGATAGGATACCCACAAGGGGCGTTGATTGGGTAGGACATTTACCATGTTTCATTCTGAAATACAGGTCAAAAATATAAAAAATAATGAAAGGGTTTCCACAGGAAGTGGTTTTAACATGCAGCCATTTTCTTATAAATACCTGGTTCTTGCGAAGATTTATCACAATCGATACGGCCTGTTGAGAGCTGCAGTTAGGAAAACATAGAATCAGTGATCTTTACAGTGTGTTGGTACGAAAAGCAGTGTTCATTTGACGGATAAGTAACTGTTATTTTTTATGTCATTCATCGAAAAAATTGTGTTACTAATCCGATTTTAGGTACTTTCAATGCACCAAATTTAAAACTTAACCTACTATGAGACCGCTTAAACTATTTGGGCTATTGGTACTTGCCTTGGCTTTTTCCTGTGAATCCGATCAATTGAGGGAACAACGATTTATTTATGACACGAGCCAGGAGGTGAGAGTCATCGAGTCGTTCGTCATCGATTTTGAATCCTTCAATGCGGGTGATATCGTTTCAGAGATCCAACTTTCAGCTCCATTTTCAAATCCTCAGGTTGTAGGGATCACCACGGCATTTCCTGAAGATAATGCTGCTATGGTATTTGACTCCTCTAACCCTACAGGAGGGGACTACGACATTGGAACCCCCAACGAACTGTATGGAGGGCCCGGTCGTGGACAAGGAGGGGAGAGTAATGATACACCTCTGGGTAATGTTCTCATTTTGTCGGAAGACCTGGATCCATCCGATCCGGATGATATTTTTGAGATCGGTGCTCGTTTTCAGTTCGATTTTTCGGCGAACGGCGCTATCGTTATGAAGTCATTCGATATTCTTGATATTGAAGAGTCTCAGAACCCCACCACGGTTGAGTTATATGACATTAGCGGTAATCTTCTTCTCAGTAAGCCGGTACAGCCCGGTGGAGATAATTCCAAGGTATGGGTCGATCTGGAGAACACACCTAATGTAGCATTTATGGAGATCGTAATGAACAGCTCCGGCGCCATTGATAATATTACTTTTGACATGGAGGCTGAAGAGCTTTGTACCGACTGCGATAGCAGTTTGGCCGAATTAACTTTCAGATACAATGGTTCTTCCGGGAACGTTCCGCTGTCCATAGAAACAACAGACGGTGATATGGTATTTGATGGTACAGTTGATATGGACGACGAAATCACGGTCTTTGGAAATGCTGCTGATGGTTCCTTTACAGGAAATTTATCCATCATCATCGATGGCAGTCAGGCAGGATCTATAGCAACAGATTGTTCTCAGGTTGTGGGACCAGGGCTCCTTGTGGGCAGTTTGGAGGTTATTGCCGGTAGAACAACCTTTGGAGGTGTGTTGTGTCCGGTTCAGATCGCTTTCTAAAGTAATTAGTGCCGGCTGTTTGGACCTTTTCATTTTATTGAGGCTTATTACCGGCACTGAATACAGCATTGCAATTAATTCAATTCCTCAATAAAATCATCGCCCATTCTGATGATTCCATTGATGGTGTTGAACTTGATCCTGTTTGTGGTTGTTGATCCTTTGCTTCCAACCACCACCATGGTTGTGGATTCTTTGGATCGACTTGGTCTTACTTCCATTTTATTACCATTTATATAGTGCACCGTTCCGTAGCCATAGGTGGTGATGACGTAATTCTTCTTGTCTTGAGGTAAAAAAAGATTGATTTTGGAATATTCTGAATCGATCAATAGCTCACCGATATTTTTGTCAAAATTGTACAACCAGAACGTACTGTTAAAATCTCTGATCTTTACATTAGACCTCAAGAGTCCAATTTTGAATGTTGAAAACTCAGAGTCAATAACAACATTTCTTAAACTGCCTATCAGTATAGTGCTAAGATCCTTTAGTCTGAATCTACCTCCGTTGACCTCCAAAGCATCAAACGAACCATTGTTCAGGCGGAAGATGGAGCCTTCGTTTGCAAAGCGCCCCCCTCGAACGGAGCTGTCTTCTCCCTGACATCGAATGCTGTTTTGGGCATCGTATTTAAAAATTAGGTTGCTCTCGTACAGGTTAAAACTGAGTGGTATTGTCTCAGGAACCTTTACAATGATCGTCGCTCCATAGGACTTGAGCGATTCGAGGTCTACCGGTTCTTCGCTCCCATCGGCATTATAGGTCTTTAAAGACTTGAGGAAGGCATCGGAGTCATCATTTTTATCGATCATTTCAATCAACTCCGCTTCTGATTTTCTGTATTTGCGTTTTGGCTGTTCTCCCGAATTCATGAGGTCATCTATCGAAATTCCAAAGGGGGAGTCGATGCTATAAGCGCGTTTTTTAATGGGTTGCTCACTATCAATTCTAAAGGTATAGGTGTTTCCATAGGTCGCGATATCGGTATCAATTCCTTCAAGAATGGCAGTCTCTTCGTTTTTCGGATAGTTTTTAAAATCCATTTCGAAATCAATGTAAATGTTCTGATCCGAAGATTTTAAAATTTCCACGCGCACTTTTTTAAAATCCATGTTCAGCACGGTCGATGAATTGGTGGTCAGGACCTTCGATAAGATCTTTTTTTGACCATAACAGACCATTGAAGTGATTAAGATCAATGGCAATACTTTAGATACTGTTTTCATGATGTTCGTTTGTTTGATTTATTAATTTGATGTGTGTTTGAATGTCTTTGAGAAGTTTTAGCCTGGTTTTCAGGTTATCAACCAGATCTTCTAAAACGCTGATATTATTAGGATCAGACTTAAATTCAACTGTGATCTCTCTATAGCGTTCATTTAATTCTTCGAGCTTCCTCTGATAACGACCGATCAGTTGATCATCCTTTGCTACCCTGATAAAACGTTTCCATTCCTTATCGATACTAACCAGATATTGTTGTTCAAGGTGTTCGATCTGGTTTTCTATGACAGATCCTTCAACTAGCTTAGCTGGAGCATTTTCCGATGTTTTGATCACCGCAAACATAACAGCAGCAAACAACAGAACAGAGGCTGCTACTTTTATAAGGTCTCTGTAGTATGTGCCCTTGAGTCTTTGTGCTCGTGAGGTCTTTAGTTTCGCGTAAAACTCTTCTCGATGACCTTTCGGTAAGGACTTACTTTCAGCGTCGTCACCCTTAAATAATTCTCTAATGTCTCGTTTCATCGCATGGTGTTTTTCAGATCATTCCGCAGTTGTTGTCTTCCACGGAACAAGTGTGTTCGGGATGTTTTTACGGGTATTTGAACAATACTCGATATCTCTTCATGGTCATAACCTTCAAGGAGATATAACTTTACAACGATCCTATACTTTTCGGGCAGTCGTTCGATCGCCTCAAGGATGAGGTCCTTTGTAATACCTGGATCAAATGACCAATTCTCTGACGTATCCTCGCCGCAGAGTGGAAGATGCTCGGAATCCACAAATTCCAATCGCCGTTTTTTCAACTGATCGATACAATGATTGATGACAATTCGTTTTAACCAGGAACCAAAGCTAAAGTCTTCATTGTAGAGATCCAGTCTGGCAAAAGCTTTTAAAAAACAGTCCTGAATGGCGTCCTTGGCATCTTCATCGTTCAAGTATCTGCAGGCAATCCGGAACATGGCCTCACAATACAGATCATAGATGCGCATCATAGCCCTTTCATCTCCTTTTCTGCAGCGCTCTAGTAAAATAGATTGATCTTTAGACATCTATGAACAATTGGTTTTCACTAGTAATAACGAAATAATTTGGTCGACGTTTCAAATCGATCTTTTTTTGATTTAAAAGACTAATGATCTAAGCCATTATCCGACCCTTGTATTTCTTATCTGGTGGTCTTGATTATTTAGCTATGTCATGCATTGGTGGTTTCTCCAGCGCCCATAGCAATCAAATGGGTCGGCGCAATCAGCTCTGGTAAGTTACTTCTAAAAAGTAGAAAAGCTGGTTTTTAAGGATTTTTGGGCTTCAGGATGTGAGTGCTGGCCGTGTATGGTCCGATACTCACTCTTTTTTATTTGCAACGATCTCAGAAAATTTACCAATCACAATCGCATACCAATTCCCAGCCCAAAGTTTCAGGTATTATAACCATCAAAACGTTGGTCCAGAGAGAGGCCTGGTCCTATGTAAAAGGTTCTGCTGATCGCTTTTTCATATGCCATTCCAACCCGCATCAAATAATAGGACTCTTCCTTTTCAAGCTCAATACCCGGACCTAAAAAGATCACAAAGCCCCCACCAAATTGGTGTAAGGCATCGATGGTGAAAACAAGTGGATTCACTCGCTCTATCTCGTCATTTTGAGAATTTCTAATCACAAAGGTTTCAATTTCAACATCGTTGTGAAGCCCTATTCCCCACTTATTGTTAAACCAGTATTCAACATCCAGCCCCCAGGAGGGTACAAAAACATTATCCAAACCCTGGTTATTCACAAGAGTGTGTCCAATAATTCCAATAATTCTGAAACCCCTTCCATCCTCATGTTCTTGATCATCACTTTGATGGTTTTGAGCAGCTATATGATGGGTTGCGATCAGAAATAATACTAATACAATTGCTTTGTTCATCATGCATATGGTTTTTTAGAGCATCCCGAAATTACCTCTGATACTAATCGAATGCTCGTTCATTTATAGACCATATAAAACAGATCTGTCCATCTTTTGATAGGCATTTAGGATCACCTTACCAAAAGCAAGTCGAGGCGAGATAGCGAAGCTCGCGTGTTCGTGTCTGTTTTACAGATTAAATGTAGGAAATAATCTCCTGCTGAATGATAGGGAAGCCGGCATTTTTCTCCAAAGATCAGAGGTGGTTGCATAATAGATAAATTCCGATTTAATGAAATAAGAATACGATCAATAATGTGCTCTTACGGCTGCTCTTAATAGCGGCCATCCCCATAACTACTGGGATAATGCCGCTTATACGTTTTTGTAGCCGGTTTGTAGGCAATTAATCTACATCCGTGAACTCTGAGGCACTAAACTCCTGATCGTCCGGATTAAAAATATCAAAAACCACTTTATGCAATTGTCCTTTGGTGAAGATAAATTTTCCTTTATCGGCATATTCATTATTCACCGGCATGCCTTCGTCTCGGCCTATATCAAAAGTCTCGTGTGCAGTGTAAGAACCATACACCGTGGCCGTAATATCCATTTCGCCAACCTTTTGATCATTGATAAAAAATTCAACTTTAGATGGGCCGTTTAACTTCGCCTCCTTCATGGTATGTTTCAAGGTAATCTTGATATCACCGTATGGAATTCTTACATTTCCATCGAAATCGTGCCAATAAAGACCAAGTGTAGAAAAACTGTAGCGCAGCTTTCCATCTTTAATGAAGAGGGCTTGTCCTCCCATATGATCACCAACGGCATAAATGACACCCTCTGTTGAAGCATCCGCAGTGATATACGCGTTTATTTCATAATTCGTAGATTTAATTTCAGGCCCGGCCAATTCCGGAACACGATAAACGTTTGGTGTGAGCTCCCAGTGTTTTTTGGCAACACGCTGAGGGTTTGATTCCGGTTGAAGCATTCTGCCAATGGACCCGCCAACAGGATACACATCATATTTTTCTGCTTCTTCCCAGAAAAGTTTTTCCAGCTCTTTTACCTTTTCGGGATACTGATCCGCCACATTCACCTGCTGGATCGGGTCTTCTTCAATATTATACAGTTCCCATTCGGTATTCAGCGGATCGAAATTTGCCATGGCTTCAGGATCAATTGACCATGGAATGCGATAAGGTTTCCCGGCAATGGTCCACCCCTTGTGATACAATCCTACATACCCAAGCATTTCAAAATACTGCGTCGGATGATTGGTTTTGGCATCGGCGTCGTTCCAGGCGTAGGTCAGTGATTTTCCAGGATACTCCACTTTTTGCTGCCCATTTACATAATCAGGCTCCGGCACTCCGGTCACTTCCAAAATGGTTGGAACAATATCCGTTACGTTTTGGAATTGTCTTCGCCACTCCCCTGTAGCTTTAATGGCCTTGGGGTAACGAATAGCCGTAGCCGACATCGTTCCCCCGAAATGAGAAGCCATTTGCTTTGTCCATTGGAAAGGTGTCGACGACGCATAAGCCCATGCTGTTGAATAATGGTTGGCCAGATCAGGACCTCCCCAGGCGTCAAGACCACCATACTCCTCAAGCTTTTCCAACTGTTGTTCCATGGTAAGCGGAGGAAAGCCGTTTTGCATTAATAGTTCAGAAAATGTTCCTGTTGGGGTCCCTTCAGCAGTACATCCATTATCCGCTGTTAAATAAATAACAAGGGTATTGTCCAGCTCACCCATTTCTTCTAAGTGCGTAATCACTCTTCCAACATGAAAGTCAACATGCTCCAAAAAGGCTGCATTGACCTCCATTTGTCTTGCTAAATAGGCTTTGCCTTCTTCGCTAAATGAATCCCACGTGGGAAGCGACTCAGGCCAATCGACCATCTCAGAATCTTCTGGTATTAGTCCTAATTTCTTTTGACGCTCTAATTGTTGAGACCTGTAGGCATGCCATCCTTCATCAAATTGCCCTTTGTATTTGTCACGCCAGTCCTCTGGCACTTGAATTGGGCCGTGTACAGCTCCGGGTGTATAGTACATAAAGAAGGGAGCGTCACGCAATCCGTTCCAGTTGTCCAGCCATTTGATGGCCTGATCGGCCATACCGTGTGATAAGTGAAAGGTAGAACCGTCTGCATTGGTTTTTGGTGTTTCTATGGCGGTTGTGTTTTCGTACAATAAAGGGTGAAACTGATTGGTTTCACCACCCATAAATCCCCAGAAATAATCAAATCCCCAAATACCGGTTGGCCAGCTTTCATAGGGTCCGGCAGGTGAGGCCTCTTCCATCGGCGTGTTATGCCATTTGCCAAAGGCAGCAGTGGCGTACCCGTTTTCACCTAAGATTTTGGCAATGGATGGGGTAGTGTAATCAATCTGTGAATTATAACCCGGATAGCCGGTGGCAAATTCAGAGATGATCCCCGTGCCAACCTGATGTATGTTGTAGCCCGTTAAGATCGAGGCTCTGGTGGGTGAACATACTGCTGCTACAGACATGTGTGTGTAGCGCAAACCTTCGTCTCCAATACGGTCAAAGGTTGGTGTTTGCATGACCCCACCGAAAGATGAGGCGTTGGAATACCCGGCATCATCGAGCATGACGATGAGCACATTCGGTGCCCCTTCAGGGGCCTTTGGTTGCCCGATAAAATCGGGCTTTGAATCAGCCAATGTTTTTCCCTGTACACCTTTCCATTGGTCGATGGGGTAAGGAATTTCCACGGTATCTGCAGTTGGGCTTTCCTTTTTGCAGCTAAAAAATAAAATGATGAGAAATAAACTAAGGAGTTTCGGGTATTGCATAGCGATCGATTTAGTTATTCATACTGTCAATTGAAAGAATCGTGTCTTTGATATCAAAAATAACAAAATGATCTTACGGAACCTAGACAGGGGTGTCAGATAATTAGGATACTACTACACTAGACTATAGATCAGATTTTATAGCCATTGTTGTGAGCTGGCTTTTTTTTTGCGTCCAGCTTTTCCAGAATGGTTTTTTGATTTATAATTAATTGTAATCCGAACATAAAAATCAAGTGCCCTATATTAATGACGTTGAAATAGTTCTTTAAAGCTTGATCGGGGTAAACGCAACTCAATGCCCCAAATGTTAGGATAGTAATTAATATGATCCAATTAGTAAATTTTGTACTTGTCTCTCTGAAAATTGAACTTAGCAATAATAAGGTCAATAAGGGTGTAATTATGTAGGCCCCAAACCAAAATGAAAGATCTAAGAAGGACCAGTTTCCAATTGTTGAGAAATAAGGTACTCCAATGAACTCAAAAATTTCACAAAGCCCAATCCATGTCAGTATTCCAATCAATAAAGCGATATAGCAGTAGGCAATACCTAAAACGATGCTCTTTGGTAAATGTGTTCTAAGGGATGAGTAGTTTATCAGAATTATAATTAAACCGAAAACCAAAGGATACACGAATACATTAGATTCAGTAAAAAACAAAATCGAAACGGACAAAAAGGGGCTTAAAAATACTTTTAATATCAGCTTTAACTTGTCCATTAATTTTTTACTGTGGTTTTTAGGGCTTGCTCACAACGGTTAGTATAAGCGTAGTTGCGATGATACGAGCAATTATCGCTTATACATTGTTTTAGCCAGTTTTTCTTTGTATTTTTTTTCTATTTCATTCGCAAAAGTCGTTTTATCCTTCCTTAGAAATTCCATTGCTTCTCCATTCACAATGGTTGGATGTATGTCTCTAAGATTCCTATCGCTCCAAATGGCAAGTTCTACAAGGATAGGTATCAAAGACAGTCCTTTTTCAGTCAAGAGGTAGAGATTAGTCTTTTTATTGTTTGGTCTTTGGGTTTTTATGATTAGTCCCACTTCTTCCAAGAATTTGAGTTTGGCAGAAAGAATATTGGTCGCAATTGCTTCATCACTTTCTGTGAAGTCTTTGAAAGTCTCTTTTCCTTCAATTAGCATTTGCTTTATGA
>CAWZYX010000089.1:0-12664 GCA_963966315.1 uncultured Winogradskyella sp.
GTGTACGCTATTGAAGAGGTGAAGAACCAGACAGGAAAAGTATCTCGGGTAAACATCAGTACAGGCAAAACGCAGGGCGATCTGATAGAGGTGACCGATGGTTTGCAAGCAGGTGTGAACCTTATTAAAGAGGGAGCCCGAAGTGTTAAAGAAGGTCAGACTGTAAAGATCGATAATCAGTAACCCATCAGGACATGAAACAGCGCAAGAAAAAAGTAGATAAAGAATTTAAATTATCATCATGGGCCATCTCCAATAAGACCACGATGTACGTGCTTATTGCAGTGATTCTCGGCTTGGGGATCTCCTCTTATTTTTCCATGCCCCGTGAAGATTTCCCCGAAATAAAAGAAACCAAGATATACGTTAGTTCCCTGTTTCCGGGCAACACGGCAGAAGATATTGAAAAGCTCATCACCGACCCCCTGGAAGACAAGCTAAAAACAGTAAATAGTGTGATCGAGATCACTTCAACCTCCCTGGAGGACTATTCCATGATCGTTGTGGAATTTGACGATAACATGGATGTAGAAGTGGCCAAGCAGCTGGTAAAAGATCAGATCGATACGGAGACTGCAGGAGAAGACTGGCCCACCTTCAACGGGGCCAAGGTCGATCCCAATGTATTTGACCTGAGCATGTCTGAAGAGATCCCCATCATGAACATTAATATTTCGGGCGACTACCCTACCCAAAAACTAAAGGAGTTTGCAGAATACCTTCAGGATGATATTGAAGACTTGCTGGAAATCAAACAGGCCGATATAAGGGGTGCTCAGGAGAAAGAAGTAGAGGTGGCCGTAGATGTGTACAAGATGATGGCTACCCAGGTGAGCTTTCAGGATGTGATCAGCGCCATTAGTAACGGCAACGTCACCACCTCTGCCGGTAACCTCATCTCCAGCGGTCAGCGCAGAACCATCAGGGTAATAGGCGAAATTGACGATCCGCAGGACCTTGAAAATTTTGTGGTTAAGTCTGAAAATGGTAATAGCATTTATTTACGCGACATTGCCCAGGTCTCGTTCAAGGAAAAGGATCGCACCACCTATGCAAGGAAGGACGGAGAAAAGGTGGTGATGCTCGATGTGAAAAAGAGAGCCGGTAAAAATATGGTGGCTGCTGTTGAAAAGGTAAAGAACATCGTTGCCGATGCCAAGGAAAACTACTTCCCTCAGAATCTGGAGGTCACCATTACCAACGACCAGTCCGATAAGACCATCAGCCAGGTGGTGGACCTGGTGAACAACATTATTTTTGGGGTCATTCTGGTGGTCATTGTGCTTATGTTCTTCCTTGGTTTCAAGAACGCCTTGTTCGTAGGTTTTGCCATTCCTATGTCCATGTTCATGTCTCTGATGATCCTGGGAGCGATCGGATATACGCTCAATACCATGATCCTTTTTGGGCTCATTATGGGTCTGGGGATGCTGGTAGACAACGGTATTGTAGTGGTAGAGAACGTGTACCGACTAATGGATGAAGAAGGCATGAGCCGAGTTGAAGCGGCAAAGAAAGGAATTGGTGAAATTGCATTTCCCATCATCATTTCAACAGTCACCACCGTAGCGGCATTTGTACCCCTGGGTCTCTGGCCGGGATTGTTTGGTCAGTTCATGATCTACTTCCCCATTACCCTCTCGGTAGTTCTGGGATCCTCCCTCTTTGTGGCTATCTTTTTTAACTCTGTTCTGGTCTCGCAATTTATGACCATAGAAGACAAGGAAATGCCCTTAAAAAAAATCATTAAGATCACTTCCATTGTAGGTGGTATTGGCATTCTCATTCTGTTGTTTGGAGGGGAATACCGAGGTTTAGGCAGCCTTATGGTCTTTACGGCCATCATGTTCTGGGTGTACCGACTCTTTTTAAGAAAAGCAGCCAATTACTTTCAGAAGAATACCCTGTCCTGGCTGGAGCGCATGTACGAAGGCAGCCTCCGCACCTCCTTGTCGGGCTGGAGGCCTGTAGGTATTGCCATTGGCACCTTTGTCCTTCTGTTCATCGCCTTTGGTGGTTTTGGAGCCTCAGTGGCCAGTCAGCGTACCAAAGTAGAATTCTTCCCGGACAATAAGCCCAACCAGATCATTGTCTACATTGAGTATCCCGAAGGAACGGACATCGAGCGTACCAATGCCATTACCAAAGACATTGAGCAGCGTGTATATGCTATTTTAAATCAGTCAAGTTATACCGACGGCGACTACAACTTCATGGTAGAAAGTGCTGTTTCTCAGGTCGGAGAAGGAGCGGGTAACCCGCAAACCGATGGAGGTTCGGCAGCAGAGATGCCCCATAAAGGAAAGATCACTGCCTCCATGCGCCAGTTCAAGTACCGTCGTGGTGAGGACAGTGAAGAACTGCGCCAAAAAGTACAGGCTGCTGTGACTGGTATTTACCCCGGGGTACTGATATCGGTGGAAAAAGACATCAACGGCCCACCGGCAGGAGCGCCCATTAATATAGAGCTGGAAGGCGACGATTACGATGAGCTCATTGCCACGGCAGAGTCCATGCGTCGCTTCGTCAATTCGCGTAACGTACCGGGAGTGGATGAACTTAAAATTGATGTCAACCGCGATAAACCGGCCATGCGGGTAAAGGTAGACCGGCAAAAGGCAGGAGAGCTTGGAGTGAGCGTAGGACAGGTTGGAGGCCAGTTGCGAAACGCCCTTTTTGGAGCCAAAGCCGGTATTTATAAAGAAGATGGTGACGATTATGATATCTACGTAAGGTTTAACGAAGACCTGCGTTACAACACCAGCGCTATCTTTAATCAGAAAATAACGTTTAGGGATATGGCATCCGGACAGGTAAAGGCCATTCCGGTATCGGCCGTAGCAGAACAGACCAATAGCTCGGGTTATTCCGCCATTAAACACAAGGACACTAAAAGGGTGGTGACGGTTTATTCGGCTTTAGCACCCGGTTTTGTGGATGCCGCCGCCGTAGTGAACCAGATCAAAACCGAAATGAAGGGTTTTAACGAACTACCTACCGGTATCAAAATTGACTACACAGGTCAGATCGAGGAACAGAACAAGCAACAGGCCTTCCTTATGGGTGCCTTCTTTAAAGGTTTGGCCCTGATCTTTTTTATCCTCATCTTCCAGTTCAATTCTGTATCCAAGCCGGCCATCATCATGATGGCCATTTTCCTCAGCCTTATTGGGGTATTTGGTGGGATCGTCATCACTGGAGCCTCCTTTGTGATCATGATGACCATGATGGGTATCATCGCCCTGGCAGGGGTGGTAGTGAACAATGGGGTGGTATTGCTGGACTATGCCCAGCTACTGGTGGATCGTAAAAAACAGGAGCTTGACCTGGATGATAGCGAATACCTACCGGTAGAATATCTGTTTGAATGCATTGTAAGGGCCGGAAAAGCACGTTTACGACCGGTGTTGCTAACAGCCATTACCACCATCCTGGGCCTCATTCCGCTGGCCATCGGATTAAACATCAATTTTTTCACCCTGTTTAGTGAGTTTGACGCCAAAATATACTTTGGTGGTGACAATGTCATCTTCTGGGGGCCTTTGGCATGGACCGTGATCTACGGTCTACTAGTGGCCACTTTCCTAACCCTGATTGTAGTGCCTATTTTATTTTATCTGGTCACCAGATTTAAAATGTGGCTGCGCTCCCGATTCTCCGATACTCCCGGTGAGCAGGAACCCGTAGGTCAGCTTTCTGAAAAAGAGGAACTGGTATTACAGGCCAAAAAATAAACGATAAACTCCTGTTGTTCTTTTAGGAATGACAGGAGCTTTCTCGTGGTTGATTGACCAATGAAGGTCTGCAATTGATGGAGTGCTTTCTGCTAATAACAATGGCCTCTTTGCCCCAGACAAGACTCAAAAAACAAATACCTGTAGTTTTGAGCCCACTTCGCTTAGTTATTGCATCCAAACTTCTTAAATTTGCCCCCTGAATTATAATCGTATAAGTCGATTATACAGCAACATCAACAAATATGTACAGAAGTCACAATTGTGGAGAACTCAATTTAAAGCATGTTGGGCAATCAGTAACCCTTGCCGGATGGGTGCAGGGCATTAGAGACAAAGGGTTTATGATCTATCTGGACCTCAGGGACCGTTACGGCATCACCCAATTGTACTTTGATGAAGACAAAAGTAGTCCCGAACTCATGCAATTGGCCAAATCGCTGGGGCGCGAGTTCGTGATCCAGGTGCAGGGAACCGTGGTAGAGCGGGCTTCCAAAAATCCAAATATAGCTACTGGTGCCATTGAGCTGCTGGTCTCTGACCTCAGCATCCTCAACAAAGCCAAACTACCTCCTTTTACCATAGAAGATCAAACCGATGGTGGTGACGACTTGCGCATGAAATACCGCTATCTGGATATCAGAAGAAATCCGGTGAAAAAAAACCTGATGTTTCGTCATCGGGTAACACAAGCCGTTCGGAACTATTTATCAGGCGAAGGGTTTATTGAGGTGGAGACTCCTTATCTTATCAAGTCAACCCCCGAAGGTGCCAGAGACTTTGTAGTGCCTTCCCGTATGAACGAAGGGCAATTCTACGCCTTACCACAGTCGCCACAAACCTTTAAGCAACTGCTAATGGTCGGCGGTATGGACAAGTACTTTCAGATCGTCAAGTGCTTTAGAGATGAGGACCTAAGAGCAGATCGTCAGCCGGAATTTACCCAGATCGACTGTGAAATGGCCTTTGTGGAGCAGGAGGACATCCTCAACACTTTCGAAGGGCTTACCCGTCATTTGCTCAAGGAGATCAATGGTGTGGATGCAGGGCCTTTCCCGCGAATGACCTTCGATGACGCGATGCGCCTTTACGGAAATGACAAACCAGACATCCGCTTTGGAATGCAGTTTGCTGAACTTAATGAGGTGATCCAACACAAGGATTTTAAGGTCTTTAATTCGGCAGAGCTTGTGGTGGGTATTGCGGTACCAGGAGGAAACAACTACACACGCAAGGAAATGGACGGCCTTATCAATTGGGTAAAGCGACCGCAGATCGGTGCCCTGGGCATGGTCTATTGCCGCTGCAACGATGACGGTACCTTCAAATCATCGGTCGATAAGTTTTACGATCAGGAGGACCTGGCCAGGTGGGCAGAGCGTACCGGTGCCGAAAAAGGGGACCTCATCTGTATACTTTCGGGAGAAACAGACAAGGTGCGCACTCAGCTGAGCGCACTTCGCATGGAGCTCGCCGAGCGTTTAGGCCTGAGAAAGCCAAATGAGTTTGCCCCGCTGTGGGTCATCGATTTCCCCTTGCTGGAATGGGATGAAGACACTAGTCGCTACCATGCCATGCACCACCCCTTTACCTCACCTAAACCGGGACAACTGGAGCTGCTCGATAGCGCCCCCGGAGAGGTCAAGGCCAATGCCTACGATCTGGTGCTCAATGGTAATGAGATCGGGGGCGGTTCTATACGAATCCATGACAAGCAAACCCAGGCCATCATGCTGAGGCACCTGGGCTTTAGCGACGAAGAGGCCAGGGCGCAGTTCGGGTTTTTAATGGATGCTTTTGAATATGGCGCACCACCACACGGCGGTATTGCATTTGGGCTGGACCGTCTGGTCGCCATTTTAGGCGGGCAGGAGACCATCCGAGATTTCATTGCTTTCCCTAAGAACAACTCGGGACGCGATGTAATGATCGATGCCCCTGCACCTGTTGATGAAGAGCAGCTGAATGAACTACACCTCAAATTAAATTTAGACTCCTAAAAAATCAATCCTGCTGCCTGCAGGATTTTTTTATTAGATTTAAGCATGTCCAGAACATCCTTTTTCAAAAAACTGCTCATCTGGAGGTACAAGCACATTTCAGAGAAGAACTTTGTGTTTTTACTGAGTCTGGTAGTGGGACTATTGGCAGGGCTTACTGCGGTAATTCTCAAAAACCTCACCTTTGCCATTGACTCGGCACTGGAAAAAGGGATCGTTTTTTCCAACAACCAGTTGTATTTCATCCTACCGGTTCTGGGCTTATTTCTGGTCTATCTCTTTGTAAAATACGTCTCCAAAACGCATGGAGACCACGCCATTCCAACCATTCTGTATTCCCTGTCTAAAAAAGACGGCCTGCTGAATAAAAAAAATATTTACCTACCACTGATCACTGCACCGCTCACAGTAGGCTTTGGGGGTTCTGTAGGATTACTGGGGCCGGCCATTGGATCGGCAACAGCCATCAGCTCCAATCTTGGACGCTTACTGCACATTGATCGCAAAACGCGCAGTCTGCTCATTGGCTGTGCCGCTGCCGGAGCCATAGCGTCCATTTTTAAGTCGCCTATTGCAGCCATCATCTTTGCTATTGAGGTCTTTAGTCTGGACCTTACCTTTGCCTCGCTATTACCTTTGTTGATCGCTTCCGTATCCTCGGTCATCACCTCTTACTTTTTTCTGGGTGATGAGATCCTTTTCGATTTTAATGTGGTTGAAAAGTTCAGGATCAAAGACACCCTGTTTTATCTGTTGCTGGGGGCAGGTACCGGCGTGGCCTCTATCTATTTTTCAAAGATCTATTTTGGGGTGACCTCCCTGTTCAACAAGCTTAAAAACCCGCGCCAGAAACTCATCTTTGGCGGTATTGCCATTGGTATCATGCTTTACTTCATCCCTCCCCTTTACGGTGAGGGTCTGGAGTTTGTGAACGATCTCATGCTGGGTAATGATGCCCGCGCCCTGGGAAAGACCCCCTTTAGTGAGCACCTGGACAATATCTGGATCGTTATTGGTCTCTTGTTTGGGATCACCGTGTTTAAAGCCATTGCCATGACCACCACTTTTGCTGCCGGCGGTACTGGTGGTATCATTATCCCTACCCTGGTGATGGGGAGCGCTCTGGGGAATGTGGTTGCCAAGGTCATTAATAACTGTGGTCTGGGTTTTGCTGTCTCCGAATCCAATTTCACCCTCATTGGTATGGCCGGGCTCATTGCCGGGGTGCTACACGCCCCTCTCACCGCCATATTCCTCATAGCTGAAATAACCGGTGGTTACGAGCTATTTGTCCCTCTGATGATCACGGCATCCATGTCCTTTCTCATTAGTAAGAACAATCTTAACCACACCATTTATACCAAGGAACTGGCAGAGAAAGGCGCCCTACTCACTCAGGACAAAGACAAAAGTGTGCTTACCCTCATGAAACTGGACACGGTGATAGAACAGGACTTCATACCCCTGCATCCAGATATGAGCCTTGGTCAAATGCTCAGGCACGGCGTGTCTAAATCCAATCGCAACCTGTTTCCGGTCACCGATAGTAAAAATCGTTTTTTAGGGGTCATTTTACTGGACCATATCAGAACCGTGATGTTTGATACAGCGCTCTATGAGTCCACGACAGTTCAGACCTTTATGATCAAACCCAGAGAGATCATCCATTATGAGAAAGACTCCATGGAAGTGGTAATGAAAAAATTTCAGGATTCAGGGGCCTGGAATTTGCCCGTGATCAAAGAAGAGCAGTACTTCGGATTTGTGTCCAAGTCCAAACTGCTAACAGCCTACAGAAAGGAACTAATAGATATTACCTCATGAAAACGATCAAAATAATCACCTTTGTTTTTTTTGTAGCCTCGGTTGCACTCATTGCCACAGGCCTGATAATGGAGAGCAGCATCAGTGAAAAGCTCATTGGATCTGGAGTAGTGGTATTGTTTGTAATAGTATTTCCACTGTTTTCCTATTACCGCTGGAAAGACCGCAGCCTAAAAGACTATATGCTCACCAAGGAAAACCTTGAAAAGATGCGTGAACATCAGCGCAAGGGCAAGTATTAGTGTCAGCTTCAGCAACTTAAATTTAAATAAACACAGAAAACCGCTTGAGTAACTTAATAAAAAGTTATCTTTGACGCATAATTATATTTTTTATTACAATGACTGGAACAGTTAAATTTTTCAATGATTCTAAAGGATTTGGATTCATTACAAACGATGATACAGGCAAGGATATCTTTGTCCACGTATCAAATCTTAATGGTATGGAACTACGTGAAGGCGATCAAGTGTCTTACACTGAAGAGGAAGGACGTAAGGGCATGATCGCTACCAATATAGAAATGCTCTAAAAGATTTTTTTTTAAAACAAAAGCCTCAGCGATTGCTGAGGCTTTTTTTATGCGCTTAGTTCAGATGCCTTTTCCTGATAAAAAATTCGGTTAACAACCTGCTGCACTCCTGTTCCATAACACCGGAATGCACTGCTGTTTTGGGATGGAGCCTGGTTCCCATTTTCTGGTACCCACGCTCTGGGTCGGAGGCGCCAAAGACCAGGCGGGAGATCTGACTCCAGTACAGGGCCCCGGCACACATCTGGCAGGGTTCCAGGGTAACGTAGAGTGTACAATTGATAAGGTACTTACCGCCGAGGTAGTTGGCAGCAGCAGTGATGACCTGCATTTCGGCATGCGCTGTGACATCGTTCAGCAGTTCGGTGAGGTTATGGCCTCGTCCAATGATGCGGTTATCGGCAACCACTACTGCTCCTACCGGTACCTCGTCTTTATCAAAAGCCAATTGAGCCTCTTCAAGGGCCTTTTTCATAAAATAGGCATCGTCAAAAGGCTCAATCATTTTGTTTAGTTCTTAATAATCTTATGCGTGTGGCTTTGTGTATCTCCTTGGATGTTCAGGAAGTACAAGCCGTTTTGCAGATTGGAGATATCCAATTGCATAGACCTGTTGATATCTGCCTCTCTATCCAGTACAATCCTACCGTTCAAATCCACAAGCTGTAAGCGTACCGTGCCCAATGGCTGATTGGTAGCAATGGTGATCTCAGACTGTGTTGGGTTGGGATAGATGCTCAGGCCACTGAGGTCAAAACTACCAGTACTCAGTAATGCCGAACAGTTGGCCAGAGAAGGATCGTCTTCAGGAGGCATGGAAAAATCCTGAACCTGATCGGCACGATCATCTGTATCGCCCTGTTCCGCTTCAAACCCTAAGCCGCGCGCTGCAAAGATCTCCCAGATCATACATTGATCCTCACCACCAGTAGTGGCCATGTCTGCTGCCAGCAGAGCATCTCTACCGTCAACAAATCCGGGGCTGCAAGGCTGCAGACGCAGTCCGTCAAGTACCAGTCGCATTATGCGGTTATTGCCGCCATTGCCGTTGTACAAATCAGGATCAAAGCCATATTTATCTATATATGCCCAGGTAAGGTCCCAAAGCACCGTCGCCCAGACAAAGCCCACACCGTGGGGAACGGACAGGCCACTGTTGGTTCCACCATAGGTAAAGCTGTTGACGCTTGTATTAGTAGTATAGGGTGCAGGCCTGATACCATTCCCGTCAATAGGCTGAGAGATGGCAAAAGTACCGATCCCTCTTATGCGTTCTGCGGTGTCTTCATCAGACATGGTCACCATCAGTCCAAGCCAGTCAGACCAGCCTTCACCCATTTGCTCCTCGTTGAACAGACAGTTAACCGCAGAGGGCCCGCCCGTTAAACGGTTGGAAATACCATGACCGTACTCATGGGCAATTATACCGTTGTCAAAATCCCCGTCTACAAAGAACGGTCCGTTGTTCACTAACGTGGCTGAAATAGTATCTCCTCCCTGAAGTGCGGAGATCAAGGCTTCACCATCGGATTGGTTCACCATGATCACAGGGATATTCACATTGTTACCAAACAGGCCTCCGCCCATGGTAATAGTAGCTCCCGGCGCATTGTTCACTACAATCACGGCCACTGCCCCGGCACTCTGAGCTGTAAAGGCCTTTGAACCAAACTCACAGTTACCTCTGCGGATCAACGCTATCTTTCCATCGATTTCAGCTCCATTGCTTAAGAACTCGCAGGCATCGTAAAAATCGGGCATGGTATTGTCCTGTGCCAGAGCCAGGTTGGCAGTCAGGGGTTCTGTGGGGAGGTTGGCACCAAAGGTAGCTCCCGAAGCGGCGTAGACCCCTTGCAGATCACCGTTGTTGATGGTCAAAGGATCTATTGGATCTCCTACGGGACTCCAAAGGAACATGGTCATTACCGGATTTAGACCATCCGGTGGAGTTCCAAAAGTAGCATTGTTCAGTCCACTGCCGTCCTGGGCATCGGCAAAAACAAAATCGTTCCCCTGGCCTTCACCGGTATAGTTGGTTTCCTGGAAATTACCGGACACTTCATCGAACCCGTGCTTGTGAAAAATATCATGCATCATATTGTTCACGTAGAACAGGTTGGTGATGGCCGCATCCTGATATCCTGCAGGCGGCTGATTAAGGTCCAGTGGAAAGTCAAAATTCAATGCCTCTGTACCATCGGGCGCATAACCCGTATCGTCCTGTCCGTCAGTATCTTCCTGTGCCCAGACATTATTTCCTCTGGTGATGGTGTGTTCCGGACCAGCCACACCGTCGGTATCGTGCCATCCAAATGGCGAGGCCTCTACATCGGAAGGGTCCGACAATAGAAGACGGGGGCCGTGGTTAGGACTTTCTGCCGGTAAGGCAAACACATTGTACTGGGATGCATCCCCTACCAGGGGCTGCTCTTCAAACAGGCTGTAGGCATCATTGCGTTCTGCACGGTGTATTTCCTCATCGTGAGGGATATCGAAGGTACAGGTAAGTATGAGGTCATTCACTTCAATGAGCTCGTTGCTTAGGGCATCGACCCTGGCACTGTACCAGTGGCTGTTGTCCTTAAGGTATACCATCAGATCCCAGGCCAGCTTTAACTTTCCATCCACAGGCACATACACCAGTTCTGCCTCTATGGGCCTGGAGGCAATCTCGGGAGCCTCATAACTAAAACTATTGCCCTGGTTACTAAGGAGATTGAGATTGGCCATTCCCAATCCAAGCTCTGTATTGAGCACATTGATCGCTGCCGTGGCAGGACGAGAAGGATTAAGGCCGTTGACTTTGGTCTCTACCTGACTCACAAACCTGTTGGCAAAATAAAAAACATCGTTTGATTTTAAGGCCACAGAGGAAATGGCATTGTAAATCCTGATACCATTATAGTTCTGATTGAGATACAGATGGGTGATCTCGGTGGTCTTTGAAAAGGACTCATTGGAAATCCTCAGGTCCTCCAGGTCCTTGGAGTCGAAATTGAAGCGTCCCTGCTGGCTGTCCAGATAGGGGTAGACAATGGCTGAGTAGCTGGACTCAGAAAGTTTGATTTGTGCGTGGGTGCTGTCCTTTACACCGCAGAAAACGGCGAAGAGAACGAAAAGAGATAGTTTTCTAATCATCGTAATTTTTTTAGTTCTAAATGAGGAAATAGCAATTTTGCGTCAAAAATAAAAAAATTCGGTCTAAATAGATAAATTCTCAATTTATTTAACCCTGATTTCAGAAGTCTCTAAAAAAGACCTCTATTTATGGCATTTATCAGAATTTTACATTTACAGAAACCTGTAAGGTTGCGCTGAGAAACTTCGTAACTTTGTTCAATGGACTATCCCCTGCTTAAGCGCATCGATTCACCAGCCGACCTGCGGAGGCTCACCCTAGAGCAGCTGCCCGACCTGGGACGTGAGCTCCGCGCGTTCATCATCGATGTAGTGGCCACTAAAGAAGGGCATCTGGGAGCCAGCCTGGGGGTAGTAGAGCTGACCATTGCCCTGCATTATGTGTTTAATACGCCAGAGGACCTGCTCATCTGGGACGTAGGTCATCAGGCCTATGGGCACAAAATACTCACGGGACGAAAGGATGTGTTCCATACCAACCGTCAATTGGAGGGCATTAGCGGATTTCCCAAGCGCTCGGAAAGTCCCTACGATACCTTTGGTGTAGGACACTCATCCACGTCCATTTCGGCTGTTTTAGGCATGGCCATAGCCTCCAGGCTCCGCGAGGAAAGCAGGCAACACATCGCAGTAATAGGCGATGCCTCCATTGCCAGTGGAATGGCCTTTGAAGGGCTTAACCACGCCGGGGTAACGGATTCCAATGTGCTCATCATCCTGAATGACAATGCCATAGGCATTGACCCTAGTGTAGGGGCGCTGAAAAATTACCTCACCGCCGTCAAAGAAGGACTGAACGATCGTGACAATATATTTGAAGCACTGCATTTCAATTACTCGGGGCCCGTGGACGGTCATGATCTGGACCTGCTGGTCTCTGAACTTCAGCGCTTAAAAGAGGTGAAAGGCCCCAAGCTGTTGCATGTGGTGACCACTAAGGGAAAAGGCCTAAAACTGGCAGAGCAGCACCAGGTGACTTATCATGCCCCGGGCAAATTCGATGCGCGCACCGGTGAGCTCAGAAGCAGGGATTCGGAGAAACTCCCGCCTAAATTTCAGGATGTCTTTGGTTTGACCCTGACGGAACTGGCCGCACAGAACAAAGCCATTGTGGGCATTACACCCGCCATGCCTACGGGATCGTCCTTAAAGCTAATGATGGAAGCCTTTCCCGATCGAGCTTTTGATGTGGGTATTGCCGAACAGCATGCCGTGACCATGGCTGCAGGTATGGCCACCCAGGGACTGATTCCTTTTTGTACCATCTACTCCACCTTTTTGCAACGGGCCTATGATCAGGTGATTCACGATGTGGCCCTGCAGAAGCTGCCCGTGGTTTTCTGTCTGGACCGGGCAGGCCTGGTGGGTGAGGACGGTGCTACCCATCATGGTGTATTTGACATCGCTTACCTCAGGTGCATCCCCAACCTCATTAT
>CAWZYX010000090.1:0-12614 GCA_963966315.1 uncultured Winogradskyella sp.
GGTAAGGTTACCGATGGCGAGACCGGGGAATCGATCCCTGGTGTGAACGTTATTGTGAAGGGTACTACGTCGGGTTCAGTAACAGATTTCAATGGAGATTATAATGTTACATTACCTGAAGGCTCTAATGTTTTAATTTATTCTTATGTAGGCTATACTTCTGAAGAAATTGAAGTAGGTAGTCAAACAAAAATTGATGTTAAACTCATTCCAGACATTACTGCTCTATCCGAAATCGTAGTTGTAGGCTATGGTACTCAAGAAAAAAAGGAAATTACTAGTGCAGTTGCCAGCATCAAACCGGAAGACTTCAACCGCGGAAACGTTCAGGATCCTGCACAGTTGTTGCAGGGAAAGGTAGCGGGTCTATCCATATCCACACCAGGTGGTGATCCAAATGCAACACCTGTAATACGCCTTAGAGGATTATCTACTGTCGGAGGCAATGTTGAACCACTTGTCGTTGTCGATGGAGTTATTGGATCCTCCCTTGAAAATGTCGACCCTAATGATATTGAATCGATAGATGTTCTAAAAGATGGATCGGCTGCAGCTATTTATGGTACAAGAGCATCTTCCGGTGTAATTATGGTTACTACTAAAAGTGGTAAAAAGGGTTCGATGAAAATCGATTACAATGCTTATGTGGCAGGTGAAGGTATAGCTAATAGAGTATCAGTAATGACGGCTGAAGAATACAGAGCTTTGGGAGACGTCACGACTATTGATGATCAAGGATACACAACGAATTGGTTGGATGAAGTAACCCAAACAGGCTTTGCTCAAAACCACAATATTGCATTTTCCGGTGGCTCTGAAAAATCGTCTTATCGAGTTTCAATGAATTATAGAGATCAAGACGGTATTTTAAAGAATTCAGGCTTTGATCAGCTGGGTTTCCGGGCAAATTTACAACAAAAAGCTTTGAATGATAAATTGACTATAAACGTCAATGTGGCTCAAACAAGAAGGGAATCAAACTATGGTTTTGTAGAGGGTCTTCGCTATGCTACCATTCATAATCCAACGGCTCCAATATTTAATGATAATGATCCTTCTCAAGGGTATTTCGAATATGGCCTTTTTGATATTTTTAATCCAGTTGCTTTAATTGAACAAAATGTAAACGAAGGTCAGTGGAAATTTACAAACGCTAATATTAAATTAGATTACGAAATTATAGATAATCTTATTATTACTGCAAATTATGGTTTACAAACTGAGAATGAGCAATATGGTTCATACTATTCAAAAAATGCTCAATTCAGAGGATTGAACAGAGATGGATTAGCAAGAAGAGGATATAATGATCGATATAAGGAGCTTTTTGAGGCTTATGGTAATTGGCTTAAGGACTTCAGTAACTTAAATATATCAATTCTTGCAGGATACTCTTTCCAGGAAGAATCGGCAATGGGTGAGTATATGGAGAATGGTGATTTCCTATCTGATGATTTTTTATACCATAACATAGAAAGTGGTCAGGATTTACAAGAGGGGATTGCTACAATGACAAGTTATCGGGATACTGAACACAGGACTATTGCATTTTTTGGCCGGGTCAATTTAAATTGGAATGAGGCTTACTTCTTATCTGCAAGTGTGAGGCACGAAGGAGATTCTAGGTTCGGAGTTAATAATAAATGGGGGACATTTCCTGGAATTAGTGGTGGAGCTAACTTTGCCAACTTATTCGATACTGGATTCTTTGAAGACTTAAAGCTGAGAGCTGGATACGGAATAACAGGAGCAATACCAGCTAGAAGCTTACTTTATCTCCAGAATTATGTTCAAAGGGGTTTTGCCCCGGCGCCTACTGAAAATTTAAGGCCTACTCCAATATACCGAGCAGACCTATCGCCAAATCCCGATTTGAAATGGGAAGAAAAAAGGGAATTTAATATAGGGGTTGATTTCGCATTTATGGATGGCAAATTCTCAGGATCCCTTGACTGGTACAACAGGCAAACGGTTGATTTTATTCAGGAAGTCAATGTTGATGCATCCAGAAATCCAACGAATAGAAAAGTACTGAATGTTGGTGAATTTAGAAATTCTGGGTTTGAATTGTCATTAAATCATAATGCATATCAGTCAACAGATTTTACATATAAGCACACTGTAATATTATCTACTTACAGTACAGAGTTAGTAAGTTTTAATCTGGAAACCGGTGAACAAGACAGGTCAATTTTGGGTTCTCCAGGACAGCAACTTACCCCAATCATAAAGGTTCGAGAGGGACAGCCAATTGGGCAGATTTGGGGTCCGGTATTTGTCGGGGTAGATGGAGACGGAAATCCGCTTTTCAAAGATATAAGTGGCAACAAATTGCCAGGTGAAGAAGGATATGACTATTGTGATTGTGACGACGATAAAACTGTTATAGGAAATGGAATACCAGATTTTGAATTGGGTTGGAACAATACCTTGATTTATAAAAACTGGGATCTGAATTTCTTTTTTAGAGGTTCTTTCGGACACGATTTAGTTAACACTTACAGAGTTTTTTACGAGCCATTGGTTGCAGGACAAGTTCAAACCTATAACAGAGTAAACACCGAGTATTTTGATGAGAGAATAACCAATCCATTATTCTCGGACTATTATGTTGAAGACGCTTCCTTTGTGACACTTGATAATATAACTCTTGGCTATAATTTCGATGTAAGCAACATCAATGCAATAAGTAGATTGAGGTTGTACATTACAGGGCAAAATTTGTTTTATATAACTAATTATACCGGTGTTAGCCCCGAAGTACGATGGCAAGACGCCGGAGCTTCGGATAATGGAGGAGCCCCTGCTAATGAATTTAATGAAGATGTTTTAGCCCCGGGTATTGAAAGAAGAAACACGTATTTCAGGCCATTTACCGCAACATTTGGAGTTAACATAAGCTTTAATTAATAATAAATGATTTTAAATATGAAATTGATTATAAATAATACTTTAAAAACAATTACCATTGGCGCTTTGGTGGTATTGGGAGCATGTACCGACTTAGATGAAAAAGTTTACGATACCTATGTAGCCTCCAATTTTCCAAATTCTGATGAAGAAATTGGTGCGGCTGCTTCAGCTCCTTACTCAAACCTTTACGGTGTAATGAACCATGGTAATTATTTTTCCATGCAAGAGGTTTCCTCGGACGAAGTTGTAATTCCTCAAAGAGGTGGTGACTGGTTCGATGGAGGAACATGGTTAAGGGTGCATCAACATGAGTATAATTCTAGGGAAGAAGTATTTAATAACGTCTGGAACTCAGCATTCGAAGCGATTAATGCTGTTAATAGGATAATCAATTCCTTCCTCGATGAAAGTGGTGAAATATCAGAAGGCAATGAGGCTTTAGTAGCGGAATTAAGCGTGTTAAGGGCTTATTATTATTTTTGGTTGTTAGACGCATTCGGCAGGGTACCAATAGTATCTTCTGTTGGTCAAGAAAACATAGTGCAAAATGATCGAACAGAAGTACTTCAATTTGTTATTGATGAAATAGAATCAAATGCCGATCTACTGTCAAAAGATATTGTCCCGACTTATGGTAGAGTTAATTTCTATGCAGCACATGCACTACGTGCTAAGGTTTATCTAAATAAAGCTGTTTATGAAGCCCCAGTAGGAACAAGGAACTTCAATTTTACCCAAGAAGACATGGATGCTGTAATTGCATCCTGCAATATTGTTACTGAAGGCGGTTATACCATAGAAGGTGTTGGGTACAGTAGTGTTTTCAATGCGAATAACGCACTTAACCCTGAACACATTTGGGTTATCCCTTATGATCAAGTATTTGCAAATGGGTTTAACCTCGCGCAAATGACACTTCATTATCAAAGCCAAGCAACATTTAACTTACAACAGCAACCATGGAATGGATACGCAACTTTAGAAGAGTTCTATAATTCTTATTCTTCAACTGATTCACGTAAAGCTAATAATTTCTTAGCGGGCCCTCAGACAGATGCTCAAGGCAACCCATTATTAGACGATGCTGCTGAAGATAATGATCCTGATGGTGCGCAAATTAATTTTACACCTACCATAAATGAATTGGCTCCAAATGCTCTAAGACAAGCGGGTGCAAGAATTTTCAAATATAATTTTGAGCAAGGCGCTACACCCGAGCTTAATAATGATTTCCCAATTTTTAGATATGGTGATATCATATTAATGAAAGCGGAAGCCATATGGAGAGGAGGAAATGATCCTGAAGGGGAAACTGCTTTGGAACTTGTAAATAGAATTAGAGCGAGAGCAGGTGTAGATGATTTTACAACGCTAAATGAGGATAATCTGCTTGCGGAACGAGGAAGGGAAATGTTTGCAGAAACTTGGAGAAGGAATGACTTAATAAGGTTTGGCAAATATAATGATCCTTGGTGGGCTAAACCTGCCGATCAAAGTGGTCACGTAAACGTTTTCCCTATACCTGACCCTCAAATTAATGCTACGGACAATTTAACACAAAACGATGGGTATAATTAGAATTGTTTAATTCATTATTATCTTTATATTAAAAGCAAGTACTTATTAAAGTACTTGCTTTTGCTTTATGTACATTCAATGAGGCATTTCTATTTATTCATTTTATTCACTTCAATTTTTTTCTCTTGCAATCAAGAAATTGATAATAAGAAGACATTATTTACCCTTATATCACCAAAAAAGTCTGGGATTCATTTTATTAACGCTCTCAAGGTTAGTGAGGAAGTAAACATGTATACATATAGAAATTTTTATAACGGAGGAGGGGTGGCTGTTGGCGATATAAATAATGATGGATTTCCGGATGTGTTTTTTAGTGGCAACCAAGTAAGCAATAAGCTGTATCTTAACAAAGGTAATTTTGAATTCCAAGACATCACAATTAGTGCCGGTCTTAATACTAACGGAGTTTGGTCTACTGGGGTAAGTATGGCAGATATTAATGGAGATGGTTTATTGGACATTTATGTTTGTAAATCGGGTCCGCCTTCAAATCTAGAGTCCCGTAAAAACGCTTTATTTATCAATAATGGTAATTTGACTTTTACAGATCAAGCAGAAGATTATGGAATAGATGACAAGGGGTTATCTACACATGCGATATTTTTTGATTATGATCGGGATGGAGATCTGGATATGTATTTATTAAATAATAGTCTACGATCCGTTGGTGGTTATGATTTGATTGAGGGTCAGAGGGAAATAAGAGATACTTTGGGGGCAAATAAATTGTATGAAAATCTTGGTGACCATTTTGAAGATGTAAGCGAAAAGGCAGGTATATATGGCAGTTCAATTGGTTTTGGGCTTGGGGTTTCAATAGGAGATATTAATCGCGATAATTGGCCGGATATTTTCGTTTCAAATGATTTCTTTGAAAGAGATTATCTCTATTTAAATCAAAAAGACGGCACTTTTAAAGAAATACTTGAAGAATCGATTCAGGATATCAGTATGGGCTCAATGGGGGCTGATATTGCGGACATTAATAATGATGGTTATCCTGAAATTTTCGTAACAGAAATGCTTCCCGAAAGCGATAGGAGATACAAAACAAAAACAGTTTTTGATTCTTGGGACAAATATCAATTAATGGTAAAAAAGGGTTATTATCATCAGTTTGGTAGAAATGTTCTTCAGTTAAACAACCAAGATGGTACTTTTTCTGAAATTGGAAGATATGCTGGTGTGGAGGCTACTGATTGGAGTTGGGGTGCATTAATATTTGATATGGACAATGACGGTAACCGGGATATATTTGTAGCTAATGGGATTTTTAAAGACCTCTTGGATCAAGATTATATAAACTACAAAGCTGATCCTGCATCAATAAGGGAATTAATTAGCTCTGGTGGCAAAGTGATGACTAAATTAGTTGATATGATTCCATCGGAACCTATTTCAAATTATGCTTTTATAAATCGAGGCGATTTGAAATTTGAAAATAGGACAAAAGAGCTTGGCTTAGGAAAACCTTCATATTCCAGTGGATCTGCTTATGCTGATTTTGATAATGATGGTGACTTGGATCTAGTATTAAACAATACGAATCAGAAAGCATATATTTTTCGAAATAATTCGAATGAACTAAATAATCATCATTTCATAAAAGTTCAATTTATTCAGGATGATAAAAACAAATTTGGCTATGGCGCTCAGATAAATGCTTACAGCAAAGAAAAAATGTGGTTTGCCGAACTCAATCCGATGAGAGGATTCCAATCAAATGTAGAACCCATTATCCACTTAGGCCTAGGTGAAGTAAAATTACTTGACTCTTTAAGGATTTTTTGGCCTTCTGGTGGGTCTACCTCATTCTACAATGTCCAAGCTGATTCCACTTACATTATAAAACGTGGAGAGAATTTATTTTTAACTGATTTTGGTAATCAAAGTAATCAAACAAAAACCTTATTTAGTAAAGATAAAAAACTTCTAAAAGAAGGCCTGAAGTATAAAGAAAGCAAATTTGTGGACTTTGATCATGATCGTTTATTGTTCAATATGAGATCAAACCTAGGCCCCTGTGCCTGTAAAGGAGATATCAATAATGATGGAAATGATGATTTTTATATTGGGGGTGCAAAGGGGGAAGAAGGCAAGTTATTCTTATATGATATGGGTAAATACATAGAAATAGATATTTTGGATTTTAGTAAAAATAAATCTAGCGAGGACACAGATTGTATTTTTATAGATTTTAATGGCGATGGTTATCAGGATTTGTTCGTTACTAGCGGTGGATTTGAAAATGCCTTTTTATCTGAAAATTTAAAAGATCGTCTATATATAAACACAAAGAGCAATTCATTTGAATTGAAATTAGATTATATGGTAAACACGTACTCCAACAATTCATCAACGGTTTCAGCTGACGATATAGATAATGATGGAGACTATGATCTATTTATTGGTAGCTCTGCAATACATAATCAATTCGGTACTAAACCTTCGGGGATTTTGCTACAAAATGATGGAAATGCTAATTTCAAAGATGTCACAAACGACAAAGCAAGATGTTTGCAAAAAGTAGGAATAATTCGCGATTCCAAATGGGTCAATCTAGATGATTCACCTGAAAATGAACTAATTATTATTGGGGAATATATGCCATTAATGGTTTTTTCAAATGATAATGGGAGGTTTAAATTAGTTTCTACTACCAATTTATTTGAATCAAAAGGGCTATGGAATTGTCTTGAAGTTGCAGACCTAAATAATGATGGACTTCTAGACATTATCGCTGGAAACTATGGATTAAACTCAAGATTTCATGCATCAAAAGAAAATCCATTACAAATGTATGTGGCAGATTTCGATATGAATGGCAAAATTGAACAAATAATATGTAGTTTTAATGGTGAGGGAACTTTTCCAATTGTCAGAAGGGATGAATTAATTAGACAAATCCCTGTACTAAAAAAGAAATATCTGAAATACGAAGATTACATAAATCAAACCATATACGATATTTTTGGTGAGGAAGCAGTTTCAAATGCTGAGTACTTTGAAGCGAACACTTTGGCTTCGACAATCTTTTACAATTTGGGTAACTTAAATTTTAGTACCAAAGAACTATCTATGATGGCCCAATTATCTACCACTTATGACATATTGGCTGAAGACTTTAATAATGATGGAAATATTGATTTACTGCTAGGAGGTAATCAGTACAAAATCAAACCTGAGTTAGGTCCGCAGCGATCATCTTACGGCACAATATTAATCGGTAATGGGCTAAATCAGTTTGATTTTTTGAACTCTCTAGAGTCAGGAATAATTATAAATGGTAGTGTCCGATCCATTTTGAATATAAGCCTGGAAAAGAAAAATTGTGTGTTTATATTTAAAAATGACTATGAACATGAGGTGTATTCGTATTAAGCTAAAATGGGAATTAAATGTGTCTATCTTAAGTTTAATAATTTTTTTTAACTGTAGTGCGGAGTATAAATATGAGCTCATGCTTAGAAAGGAGTTGGCATCAGGAAAGCAATATGACAGCTTGTTTTTGGGTATAAGGTTCGGTATGAGTTCAAAAGAATTCTACAATCATTGTTGGAAGTTAAATAAAGACAAATTGATTAAACAAGGTTCAGAAAACAATACTGTATTATATAAGATAAAGAATTTTAAATACCCTACCAATATGAATTTCTATCCAACATTTCAAAATGACAAAATCGTTAGAATGCCCGTTTCCTTTACCTATGCTTCGTGGTCTCCGTGGAATAGAGATACGTTTTCTAGTAAACTTGTAATTGAGGTAAAATCATTGATGGAAAAGTGGTATGGGATAGGTTTTTTGGAACTGGAAGACGAAAAAGGGCTCCCTCTATGGGTTAAAATTGATGGTAATCGTAAAATTCAAATAAAAATCATCAGTGAAAAAGATGTCAGGGTTGATTTTACAGATCTTTCTAAAACGATAAAATAATCTGATAATGAAAATCCACTTGATAGCCATAATAATATTTGTTGTTCCTTTGTTTTATTTTATTGGTTGTAATTCTGACGGCCGGGATAACTTATTTCAATTGATGGGTAGTAATCAAACAGGAATAGATTTTATTAATGAGCTTACCTTTAGCCAAGAATTTAATATATACAAATACAGAAACTTCTACAATGGTGGTGGCGTGGCCCTTGGCGATATTAATAATGATGATTTAATTGATATTTATTTCACATCCAATCAGGGCAAGAACAAATTATACATTAATAAAGGTGAATTCAAATTTGTTGATGTAACCAATAAAGCAGGTGTGGGAGGAGAAAAGGGATGGTCTACAGGTGTAGCAATGACCGATGTAAATGGAGATGGTTGGATCGATATTTATGTTTGTAACTCTGGCGATATAAAAGGAGACAATAAGCAAAACGAACTTTTTATAAACAATAGAGACGGCACTTTCTCGGAGCAAGCAAAGGAATATGGCATTGCTGACGGCGGGTTTTCAACGCATGGTGTCTTTTTTGATTTTGATAAGGATGGAGACTTAGATCTATACCTTTTAAACAACTCATATCAGGCAATTGGCAGTTTTAACCTAAGAAGAAATGAAAGACCTAAGCGGGATTCAGTAGGAGGTGATAAGCTTTATGAAAATATAGGAAATAAATTTATTGACATAAGTGAAAAAGCAGGAATTTATGGAAGTGTAATAGGCTTTGGTTTAGGGGTTACTATTGGTGACGTAAATAATGATGATTGGTTAGATATTTATGTTTCAAATGATTTTTTTGAAAGGGATTATCTTTATATCAACAATCAGGATGGAACATTTAGCGAAAGATTAACGGAGTTTATGAGGAGTATTTCTGGGGCATCAATGGGCGCTGATCTTGCAGACTTGAATAATGATGGTTTACCTGAAATTTTTGTAACAGAAATGTTGCCTGAAAATAATGCGAGACAAAAAACAGTAACTACTTTTGAAAGCTGGGATAGATACCAATATAGTGTTCAAAACGACTATTTCCATCAATTTACACGGAACACACTACAATTTAATAATGGAGATGACACCTTTAGTGAAATCGGAAGATTTGCAGGGGTTGCAGCCACGGATTGGAGTTGGGGCGCCCTACTTTTTGATATGGATCTTGATGGTTATAAAGATATTTTCGTAGCAAATGGTATTTATCAGGATCTGACAAATCAGGATTTTCTTCAGTTCATTTCCAACGAAGAAACCATGAAAGCCATTATTAGTGAAAATGGTGTTGATTACAAAAAACTTGTCGAAGCTATACCTTCCAACAAAGTGTCGAACTATGCCTTTAAAAATTTACAGAACAACACATTTAAAAATGAAGCTAAAAACTGGGGATTGGATAAAAAAAGTCATTCCAATGGATCTGCATATGGAGATCTAGACAATGATGGAGACCTCGATTTAGTGGTGAATAATGTAAATATGCCAGCTTTCATTTATAAAAACACGGCAGTTGAACGTAAGCTAGGACACTATTTGAAATTCAATATCACTGGAAATTCGCCTAACAATTTCGCAATTGGTACAAAGATATATGTTCACAGTGGAAGTAATAGTTTTTATATTGAACAAATGCCTATTAAAGGTTTTCAATCCTCGTCAGACCCTAGGCCTGTTCTAGGGTTAGGAGATGTATCGAAAATTGATTCTGTGGTAGTTGTATGGCCAGATTTGACAAAATCTGTTCATAAAAATGTAACTGTTGATCAAACATTCTTTATTGATGAGCAAAAGGTTGTAAAGAGGCCATGCAAAAATGAATATAATATTCAGCAACCCATTTTGTTTGAAGACACATTAAATCTCATTTCAAAATACCGACATAAAGAAAATCTAAATGTAGATTTTGATCGAGACAGGTTGACCTATATGATGAGATCAAATGAGGGACCAGGTGCTGCACTTGGTGATGTGAACGGTGATAATATGAAGGATATTTATATATGCGCAGCAAAAGGTATGGAAGGGGCATTGTATTTTCAAAACCTTGATGGCAGCTTTAGAAAAATGATTAACCCGGTATTTAAACAAAGCATTGGGTTAGAAGAAGTCGACGCTACTTTCTTCGACGCTGATGGTGATTTGGACCTTGATTTATACGTTTGTACCGGAGGTAATGAAATTCCTTCAGGATTGACAAATACTTTTGATAAACTATATATAAATGATGGCAAGGGAAACTTTTCCTTATCTAATCAAAAGCTACCTACAAACATTCCAGAAAATAGCAGTTGTGTAGCGTCTTCAGATTTTGACAACGATGGCGATATTGATTTGTTTGTAGGAACTCGTTTATTGCCTTATAATTTTGGTCAAGCTGCAAATGGATATTTATTGGAAAATGATGGCAATGCATCATTCAAAATGGTGAATAAGGAAATTGCTCCAAAGCTAGATGACATTGGAATGATAACAGATGCAATTTGGGCAGATATAAATCTTGATAATTGGCCTGATTTAATTATTGTTGGAGAGTGGATGCCAATCACAGTATTTGAGGGAGGGGCAAATGGATTTAGAGATGTAACTAAAAATCTTGGTCTCACAAAAACAAATGGATTTTGGCGATCAGTCGAAGTTGATGACATTAATCTCGATGGAAAACCAGACATAATAGCTGGTAACATAGGAGAAAACACATTTCTAAGGGCATCATACTCAGAACCTGTACAAATGTATGTTTCAGATTTCGACTTGAATGGAACAGTTGAACAAATAATCACTAGATATGAGAATGGTTTGTCTTATCCTGTTGTTTTAAAGCATGATTTGGTTATGCAGATACCATCTCTTAAGAAAAAATATCTAAAATATGAAAACTATAAAGACCAAACTATAAATGATATTTTCACGCAAGATCAGTTAAGTAAAGCAACAGTTTTAAATATATATACAACGAGTAATTTAATCTTAATTAATAAATCAGATAGCTTTGAAATTAAGAAATTGCCGTGGAAATCCCAGTTGTCAACTATTGATGCAATTTTGGTATCAGATGTTAATAAAGATGGCAAAATGGATTTAATTACAGGCGGAAATCAATATGCTGTAAAACCACAAATGGGTAGATATGATGCAAGTTATGGTTCATTATTGCTTGGCGATGGCAATGGAAATTTTGAATATTTGAATAGTAAAAAATCAGGTATAAAGATTGATGGGCAAATAAGAGAAATTATACATTTGGAGAATGATAATATTGAGTCTTATTTCTTTATTAGAAATAATGATAGTCCAGTTGTTTATAAAAAAACAATTTGCTACCTAAAATAGACTATGTTATGCAAAGGTATTACCCAATTATTTTTTTACTGGTCTATCTATTTAGCTGCACAGAAAGTCCTTTTCAAAAAAAAGAGCAAAGACTATTTCAAGAACTTAATGCTGAAGAAACAGGAGTGTTTTTTGAAAATAAATTGAAAGAGGACCTTAATCACAACATTATAAAGTATTTATATTTTTATAATGGTGGTGGGGTTGGTATTGGGGACCTTAATAATGATGGGTTACCTGATTTATTTTTTACTTCAAATATGTCCGAGAATAGACTTTACATAAATAAAGGAAACTGGAAATTCGAGGATGTTTCAATAGAGGCTGGTATAACAGGTCGTGGTTCATGGTCTACAGGTGTTTCTATTGCTGACATAAATAATGATGGTTGGCTTGATATTTATGTTTGCAATGTTAGCGGCCATCTAGATTTCAAAGGTAGAAATGAACTTTTCCTTAATAATGGAGATGGTACTTTTGATGAATCGGCTACTAAATACGGGCTTGACTTTTCAGGTTACAGTACTCAAGCTGCATTTTTCGACTATGATCTTGATGGCGATTTGGATTGTTACTTATTGAATCACTCAATTCATACAATTAGATCCTATGGAAAATCTGAAATTAGAAATGAAAGGGACGCTAATGCAGGTGATATTTTATTTGAAAATAAACAAGGCTATTTTGTTGATGTAAGTGAAAAAGCAGGAATATTCGGAGGTTCAGTAGGTTACGGATTGGAAGTTGGAATTTCTGATATTAATAATGATTAATGGCCCGACATTTATGTGTCAAATGATTTTCATGAAAAAGACTATCTATACATAAACCAACAGCACGGAACTTTTATTG
>CAWZYX010000091.1:0-12614 GCA_963966315.1 uncultured Winogradskyella sp.
CTCTTTAGCGTTGGTTTTAAAATGGGTCAAACGATCCGCATCGGTGAGAATTTCCAGAGATTTTTTACTCATATCCTCAACGTCGTGAACATCGCTTAAAAAACCGGAGTAACCATCAATATTTACCTCTGGAAGTCCTCCTGAATTTGTGGATATGACCGGCACACCAGAGGCCATTGCCTCCAAAGCTGCTAGGCCAAAACTTTCGCTTGTTGAAGGCAACAGAAACAAATCACTAAAACAAAGAATTCGGTCAATTTCATTACTGTTGCCGAGGAACACCACTTTATCCGTAAGCCCCCAGTTATCTACGAGATATTCGGCGTGTTCCTTGTCTGGCCCTTCACCTACCATCATGAGTTTTGCCGGTATGGCCTCTGCTATATTCCTGAAAACAGCGATAACATCGGGAATGTTCTTTACCGGTCTGAAATTACTAATGTGTGTAATAATACGCTCATGATCTTCTGCCATCATGGATCTTTGGCAGTCCGTAAAATTGTTTTGGTGTTTGTCCAGGTCAACGAAGTTGGGTACTACATAAATATTTTTTTTAATATCGAATAAACGCAGTGTATCCCTTTTTAAACTCTCGGATACCGAGGTAACCGCATCAGATTTATTGATACTGAAGGTAACGGCAGATTTATAAAACGGATGACTTCCTACTAAAGTAATGTCTGTTCCGTGCAGGGTGGTGACTATGGGGATTAGAATCCCCTCCTGTTTGAGCATTTGCTGCGCCATGTAAGCTGCGTAGGCATGGGGTATGGCATAATGCACATGAAGTAGTTCAATGCCGTAAAGCTTCACCATGTCAACCAACTTGCTCGAAAGTGCCAGTTCATAGGGCTGATAATGAAACAAGGGATATTCGGGAACATGAACTTCATGAAAATGCACGTTATTATCAAGAAGCTCCAGTCGAACAGGTTGTTTATAGGTGATGAAATGTATTTCGTGACCTCGTCTTGACAACTCGAGTCCTAGTTCAGTTGCAACAACTCCACTACCACCAAACGTGGGATAACAAACAATGGCTATTTTCATGAACTATCTACACTTTAATTGGTGGTTGCAAAGTTAGTATCTCTTAACTCATTATCGTCTATAATCGCCTCATAAATCAAGCGCTGCATTTCCGTTCTTATATTTTCCCGAAGAAGTCTGTTCTCTCCTGCCTCCGGATAGGTTCTGTTTGCTAAAAAAACGTAAACGATCTCCTCTTCCGGGTCTGCCCAGGTCATTGTTCCCGTGAAGCCGGTATGGCCAAAACTAAGGTGGGACACGCAACCGCAGGTAGGGCCTTCTTCTTCCAGTTGAGGCTTGTCAAAGCCGACACCGCGTCTGTTATTTTTATAACAATAGTAGCACTTATTGAATCTATCAATGGTTTCCACATCAAAGTAGCGCTTACCACCATAAAACCCCTTCTGGAGATACATCTGCATAACTTTTGCTATGTCATTGGCGTTTCCGAAAATACCTGCATGACCACCAACACCATTTTGCATAGCAGCGCCCATGTCATGAACAAAACCATGAATCTTTTGATATCTGTAATAAGTATCGATTTCTGTTGGTATTATTTTAGTAAGACTAAAGCGTTTCCTTGGGTTGTAGGTGAGGTAATTTGCTCCTAATGGCTGGTAAAAACGCTGTTCAACAAGTTGATCTAATGATGTACCATAATGCTGCTCAATGAATTGCTTTAAAATATAATACGGAAGGTCACTATAACGATACTGCAGGCGTCTGAGCAGATCAGAATCCTTGATGATCTGGTTAATGCTATCTCTATAATCACTTCTCAAATACAGCTTATCGGTCACCTCAATATCAAAGGCACCCGATCGCTTCTTACGATAAAGCTCAGAGGATGGTTTTTTACTTGAAGAGTCCAAAGTAGCAGCATAGAAAGGAACCCAGGGTTTTAGTCGTGCGTAATGCGACAACATCTGCTTAACGGTAATATTGGCTTTATTGGAGTTTTTGTAATAAGGCATCAGGTCCCCTAACTTTGAATTCAATTGAAGAACACCCTGTTCCTCAAGCTCCATCAAGAGTGGTAAGGTAGAGAGTATTTTTGTTAAGGAAGCAACATCGTACAAATCGTCATCCTGCACAGGAATCTTCTGGTCATAGGTGTGGTAACCGAAAGATTTGTTGTAGATGACCTTACCACTTTTCGCTACCAGAAGCTGAATACCCGGGGTCATGCGCTCCGAAATTGCATATTTAGCCAGGGAGTCAAGTCTTAAAAGCTTCCGGGAGTCCATTTGTACACTTTCAGGTGTCCCATAACTTAGATTATTAAGAGCGTTATAGGTTATTCCGGTATGTTTCATAAAGACCCCTGAGCTCACAGGCAATTGTCCTCTGGCAGCAATGGCACCAAAAATGAGTTGTGCAGATTTCTCTTGTGCCGTTTTATTGTTCTGATAGCTTACAACAATTGCCTCTAGATTTTCAATAGACTTAATTTGCGCTAATGCATAAGGCTTCACAAACACATCGAGAATAACATCGTGTGTTTTGGCAATGGTATTAAGGGTAAGCAGATCTTTTTCACTGAATTTATAAGCTTTCCATGGATTTTCATCAGATCGGTGAAAGCCCACTATGACTGTATTATAGTTTTGTAATTTTTTTTGAATGTCAGAAAGTCTGTCCCCGATTATTTCATGGACTTTCGCGTATTTTTTAAGTTCATTTAAAAAGTAACTTCCCTTATCGTCACCTAAATGAACATAGGCAATATTCTTGGTTTCCAGTTTCCTAATGGGTAGAGTGTTCTTTTTATTTTCAACGACCGTAATGGCATTTTCATACAGCTTTTCGATCAATACCTGGTCTTCAATTGCATGAAGATCCTCAGATAATTTAGATTTTGAGATGAGTTGTTCTTTATGCAAAGTGACCTTATATTTTGCCATCAATATTTTTTTGACTGAATACTCTAGCCTTTGTTTTGAAATACCTCCCGAATTCAGCGCTTCGAGAATTTTTGCCTTTCCTGCTTTCACGTCCTGAGACATTAGAAGAACATCATTACCAGCTCTAAAAGCCATAAGGTCAATGGTTCCTGTATCTCCATAATTAGAGGCGCCCTTCATGGTTAGAGCGTCCGTAAAAATAAGCCCCTTAAAACCAAATTTATCTTTGAGTATGCCTGTTACAATCTCGGGAGCCAAAGAAGAGGGCAACTTCTCTCCCTGAATTAAACTTGGCACGTTGAGATGTGCAACCATCACGCTAGAAAGACCCTTTCTGATAAGTTCCTTATATGGGTACAGCTCCACAGAATCAATACGTTGTTCTGAAAATGAAATACTTGGTAATGTGAGGTGAGAGTCATCATCGGTGTCACCATGTCCTGGAAAATGCTTTGCACTGGCCATCACACCGGCAGATTGCATTCCCTTCATAAAGGCCAGTGATTTTCTCGTTACATCATTGCGGTCCTCACCGAAGGAGCGATTGCCAATGATAGGGTTATCGGGGTTGGTATTGATATCTACAACCGGAGCAAAATTAAAATGAACGCCCAGTCGCTTACAGTGTTCTCCAATGCGCATGCCTGTTTGTTCTACCAGAGCCTCGTTTCTAACAGCTCCTAAGGTCATATTCCATGGGTATGCAAAAGTAGAATCTAGCCGCATACTTAGACCCCACTCTGCATCCATCCCTATGAGTAGAGGAACCTTTGATATGCTTTGGTAGTAATTAGTTAAATCGGCTTGTCGCCCCGGTCCTCCTTTTGAAAAGATAAGACCGCCAATTCCCTCTTTTTCGATAAGCACTCTTATGTTCTTCACGTCTTCTTCAGAACCGTTCGAAAAAGCCTGTACCATAAATAATTGGCCAATGCGTTCAGAAATTGTCATGCTCTGATACAAGCTATCCACCCAACGCTTTTGATCTGACACATCACTACTCTGAAGTGGATTGACCTTAGATTGAGCGACCCCATAGGATAAAGACCCTAACAAAAAGCACAATAGCAAACCGTATTTAGCAAAATTTACCATGAAGACAAAGTATTCAAAACGCCTACCAAATTAGCATAAACTTAAACCTAAAAAAAGAAATACAGTACTGAATTATGAAGAGTTTAATCAACAGAACCTATTTAAAAAAACGTCCATGCCAGCTGTCAGAAGCAGGTACTTCCCAATTTTCATTGAACTCCTGAATATTTGTGACCAGGTTGTTGAATACAATGGTATTGGCACTGACCGCTCTTTTTTTGATCATTTCTCTAAAGTCTTTAAGGTTCTTGTAGGCAATAAATTCACCCTGTTTAAACGAAACGTTCATCTTGTCCAATAGATCTACCTTGTACTTTTTTTCCAAATCCTGAATAAAGTGCACCGAAGCGTCTATAGAACACCCTGTAGCAGTATTAAAGTTTTGATCGAGAGCAATGATGATAAAACGCTTATAAACAATCTTATACGATGCCTGAAGCCCCTTGCCATGCGCAGTCCATGCGACTATAAAATCATGAAGTGCTGATTCTATCTCGTCGGCTTCTTCGTTAGTAAAAGTTCTATTACACTGATAGATCCAAACTCTGGAGTCTTCGGGGAGCGATTCAAAGGAAACTAGCATACTGAATATAAATTTGAAGCAAAAATATCGAATTACATCCAATCCCTGTTTTGCGATTCCACCAAATAAAGAATTTGATTGGAAATATTCAATGCCTCTTTCTTTGGTATATGTGGTATTTTTAAGGTTTTGGATGCCGAGTAAATGGTAAGATGCGCCAAACCCCTTCTTTTTTGAAAATAGGTTTCTGAGATCTGTATACATTGAGTTTTGTGTAGCTCGAGAAAACTTGACCAGGTGTCAATTAACCCACCACCTGCTCGTACGATATAATCCTGATCGACGTAGTAATAGGTTTTCTGGTAGGTGAAATAAATAGAGGAGCCAATTAAAATGATGAGAACAGCATTCAACCACAAAAAAACAGCAGGCAGAAAATACAAAACCATATTTATGAGTAACAATAGAAAAAAACCGAGATAGGAGTGCTTTATGAGCATGTACTTACTTGGTTTATGTCGTTTTATACGTCCGTCAATATTGGGGTAAAACTGATTCAGAATTTCCTTTACCTGTATTTTGCCTAACCCCACTATGTTGAAATTAAGTTGCTGTTTTTTGTTTGCATTGGCCTGTGTAAAGGATAGCTTGTACAAACCAAGCAGCTGCTTGAGCCTGTTTGTTGAAACAGTTGTTTTTTGAATGCGACTGCTTGTTAGCCCCAAATTAATCTTATTGAACAGACCTTTGGACAGTTCAAGGCCCTCTTCATTTCTTATCACCGTCAGGTCAAAATTCTGAATGAGCATTTTTAGCATTGAAAACAACATGGAGACGAAGATCAGAGCAATGATAAAGGTGAGGTTGAAGATGATTAATGCCACGACCGATTCTCCTTCCAGTTGAAACCAACCTTTATAGCCATTCATAAAGCCAATGCTATTAACGATTTCCTTTAAGTCGTTGTACAAACCAATAACAAAAGCAAATATGATAAGAAAGCTCTTAAGGTGATTCTCACTAATTCCCTCCAGTAAAAGCTTTGGGAAAGACGCCCTGAAATAAACAGGTTTTTCCTTTGGTTCGGGGTCCTTAATTCTCAATTGATTCGAATTCTTCAGGAGTTGTCTCTTTAGTTCGATAGCCATTGGCTTTGGTAATGCACTTATGGAAATTTCTGTCTTATCATCTCCGGCAGTTTCAATAGAGAGTGATACAACATTCACAATCTGCTGAAGTAAGTTTTGTTTGATATAAACATTTTGAATTTTAGAGTGTGATACGGATAGCTCTTCCCTGTTGAGAACTCCCTTTTTTATAAAGAAATGACCATCTTTAAGATAAAAAGTGAAATTCAGATACTGTAAAATAGCAACGATCAGGAGCATCAGTACGACTGCCAGTACTCCTCCAATAATAAGTAATTGATTGCGAAAGGAACCATTACCAGAACGAATGCCTTGAATGACTATAAGAAGGATAAATGCCCAGGCCCCCTTAAGTACTTTAAAGGCATTGATTCCAAATATGACAATTATTCCTTTGGCGGACTGTCTTGATGGACTTTCAAAATCAAACGCGCTCATTTATGACCTGAGTTAAAAAAGCGTATTGCGATTCTGCCACATCTTTTGGTAAGCCGTGTATGACCAGATCGCTACCAGATTCGCCAGCCGAATAAATTTTTAGTGTAGCCAGACCAAATTTTCTAGCCAAAAACGATCGAGCTATTTCTATATGCTGTATCCTATTAAAGGGCAGGGCGATGAGCTTATTGATAAAATAACCATGGCTATAACAAATATCGCGCTCTCGCAAGGCATAGACCCTCTTTTTAAAACCAATCCCATAAATAAGCATGGTAAGGACCATCATCAATAGAAGTGTGAATAATACATAAGGTGAAAAGTCCTTGAATTGTTTATTAACGGACAAATAATTGGCAACTAACAATCCGAAGATAGGGATGCCATAAGTAAAAAAAATATTGAGGAGTAGGATCAAAAGGTACTTGCGATCTATGGGGTTCATTTGAAGGTCTTCCAGTTTGGGAAGAGATGCTACATCAATTTGCTCGTTTGTAAACATTTATTTTTTTCGCTTCAGTAAGTAGTGTTTTCGAATAGCACCGGTGGCTGCAAAAAATATAAACCAAATAGGCATATAATTCATATTAAGAAGTCCGTTTCTAAAATAGGTAAGAACCAGCAGCACCATTGACCAAAAAAAACCATTAAGAATAGCTGCCTTTAAGACCTCGCGCTGATGCGACGACATCACTAAATGTCCTCTGCGTTAGCGATAAGCTCAGCCACATCCATTACTGCGATCTTGCCCTCCTTTTCTTTATTTTTTACGCCATCGGTCATCATGGTGTTACAAAAGGGACATCCGGCAGCTATGATTTCCGGCTGTGTTTCAAGAGCTTGCTCAGTACGCTCTATATTAACTTCCTTATTTCCGGGTTCGGCATCCTTAAACATTTGGGCGCCTCCTGCTCCACAACATAGGCCTCTTGATTTACAGTTCTTCATTTCAACCAACTCCGCATCGAGTTTTTTTATCAATTCCCGAGGAGCCTCATATACATTGTTTGCTCTTCCCAAATAGCAAGGGTCGTGAAAAGTGATTCTCTTTCCTTTGAAACGACCACCTTCTACACTGAGCCGTCCTTCTATGAGAAGGTTTCTTAGAAACTGCGTGTGGTGAACCACCTCATAAGCACCTCCTAACGAAGGATACTCATTTTTAAGGGTATTAAAACAGTGTGGGCAAGTAGTCACGATGGTCTTTATTTCATAAGCATTAAGCACCTCTATATTGGTAACAGCCTGCATTTGAAATAAAAACTCATTTCCTGCTCGTTTTGCAGGATCACCTGTGCAACTTTCTTCGGCCCCCAGAACTGCAAAATCCACTTCGGCTTTGTGTAATAATTTAACAAAGGCCTTTGTTATCTTTTTGGCTCTATCATCAAAACTCCCTGCACAACCTACCCAGAATAATACCTCAGGTTGTTTTCCTTCTGCCATGTATTCTGCCATTGTAGGCACCTTCAGCTGTTCACTCATAATTTATACGTTCGTACTAATTCTTAATCGTGTTTATTGTCGTCGAAAACCTGAATGGTCACATTTTTTTTGATCAAATCTGTGAATTTCCCTCTATAACGGGTTGCTTTAACAAGGTGATTATCGATCCAATGGTAATTGCCCCCACGAGGCTTTCCCATGAGGAGACTATGGAATTTAAAACCATGTCTGTTCAACCACTCGGTGGTCACCTCACGATGTTCTTCTGTTCTAGAAGTAAAGAAACAGATCATATGGCCCTGATCATACCATTTATTGCATGTCTTAAGAGCATCCTCGTAGGGTAAACAGGTAGCCATACGCTCAGGTTCCTCGTTGGGTATATCGTCTGTAATCGTCCCATCAATATCAATTAAATAATTTTTGACCCCCTTAGGTAAAACAGGACTTATCTTTTCTCCTGCCTCAACTTTATCATGTAGTAGCTTGTCTGCTTCTTCTCTTTTCATGAACTGATCTTATGGTATTTATTAACTTAATTTTCTTTCTTTATTATTCCTTGGCCCAATTAAGGCGGTCCATTTGATTGTAAGGCCATGGAGCACCATTGTTTTCTATATTGGTCATCATGTTATTCAGTTCCATGGGGGCGGCACTTTGCTCCATCACCAAATACCTTCTCATATCCATAATAATGGATAAAGGATCAATACTAACCGGACACGCTTCTACACAGGCATTACAACTTGTACAGGCCCATAATTCCTCATGAGAAATATAATCACCAAGCAGCTGTTTTCCATCATCTGCAAAGGCCCCATTATTCTGATCTATATTCCTGCCTACCTCTTCTAATCGGTCTCTTGTATCCATCATTATTTTTCGTGGACTGAGTTTTTTTCCTGTTTGATTGGCAGGGCACTCGCTGGTGCATCGCCCACATTCTGTGCAGGTATAGGCATTTAAAAGTTGAATTCGATTTAGGTCCATTACATCACTGGCCCCAAACTTCTCTGGTTCATCTTCACTATCATCAACAGGAGCTGCAAAAGGATCGGCATTTGGATCCATCATCAGTTTTACCTCCTTTGTAACAGCTTCAAGATTATTAAATTCACCCTTGGGCTTAAGGCTTCCATAATAGGTATTTGGAAATGCCAGCAGGATATGGAGGTGCTTGGAGAAATACAAATAGTTCAAAAAGATCAGTATTCCCACAATGTGCAACCACCAGGCAGTTCGCTCTATCACATGCAAGGTATGTTCATCAAATCCACTAAACCAGCCTGCCATGTACTGAGAAACGACGTTTCCTAAACCCAACTGCTGAAATGAGGTGTCGGTTGCATTCATGGTCAGGAACAAAAACATGAGGACTACCTCAAAATAAAGGATAATGTTTGCATCGTTTTTTGGCCAGCCTGTCATTTCTGAACTCATAAATCTTTTGAGTTTAATAACATTTCGTCTGAGCCAGAACACAACCACCGCCAATATAACAAGGACCGCAAGTATTTCAAATGTTCCGATCAGAAAACCGTACGCAACAGGACCTAAAGGCTTTAAAAACAAGCGGTGAGTGCCTAAAATCCCGTCCAGCACAATCTCCAGAACTTCTATATTGATAATGACGAAGCCTATGTATACAATCACATGCATTATGCCGGCAACTGGCCTGGTAACCATTTTGCTCTGTCCTAACGCAATGCGTGTCATATTCTTCCATCTTTGCGATTTATGATCACTAGCGTCAACTTTTTTTCCAAGTTTTATGTTCCTGATGAGTTTTTTGACATTTCTGGAAAAGTAACCAACGCCCAGAACCAGGAGTATGACAAAAATTAGATTTGGTAGGTATTGACTCATGCTTAATGATTACTTATTTTGTTCATTTTCAGGTTCGTAGGGGATTTCTTTTTTGGACAGTACGCGCGTATATCGCTTTGGGTGCAATTTGATGTCCCGTAACAATTCTTCCATTTCCTTTGAGGCCGCTTCCAAATTACTGTAAAGCGAATCGTCATTTATCAATTTGCCCAAGGAACCCTGACCTTCATCTATTTTTGACAATACCGAATTAAGGGAAGCTAATGTTCCTTCAAAGGTCTCAACTGTTTTGTTAATCTCTAATGCCTTGAGTTCTTCAGTAAGTTCGGAAATATTTCCACTCGTGGTTTCAAAGTTCTGAAGAATGGAGGCTACCTTTTCATCATTTTCCGAAATCATCCCCTGGATGGAATACGATAAGTTTTTATACGCCTCAAGTGTTTTTTTTAGTTCAGAAATGGCGCTTTGAAGACCGTCGTCGGACGGGTCTTTAATCACATCGGTCAGATTGACCATTAGAGAATCTGCGGATCTTAATGTACTGTCCAGATTACTCGATAAACCAGAAAAATTCTCTCTCAAACTACTAACTAGGCCAGGTTGAACCTCAGATTTGATGAAATCGCCTTTTTTGGCAAGATCTCCGTCATGCGCATCTATAATGGCCAAATTATTTCCACCCATAATGCCTGTTTCATACAGACGAACAGTACTGTTTGTTGAAAACTCCAGTTTGGGATCAACAGAAAAATATACCACGGTTTTACCGGTTTCAAAATCGTACTTGATTTCTTCAATCTTTCCTACGGCATTACCCCGTATGGTCACCTGAGAGTTTGTAGATAACGCATTGTAATCAAATTCCGTGTAATAGGTAACGGTATCGCTAAACAGGTCTTCTCCTTTAAGGTAATTGAATAAGTAGATGAAGAGCACAATACCGAACAATACCAGAACCGCAGTTTTAACTTCTTTGGAAATTTTCAATAGTACAATATTTGATTCAAAACAAAATTAGGAATTATTTGACAGTAAGTAAGATTAATTAGAATCTGATTTCAAAACTGTTTCCAACGGTATAATCGTATCATTTTTAAAAGCCACCACAAAGGCAGAGCTGTATCCCAAATCCTTAGCGCGAGACTGCAATTCCAATGCTTTTTGGTAGTCGTTGGTTTTTCCAAAATAATACTTGTATATAGTTCCTGCATCCAATCTGCTTACAGGACTCAATCCATTGAAATTATAAGGTTTGGTCTCTACCCTTCTTGAGCTTGCAGCAATCTGAACTTTAAAATCAACTCCCTCATAGATCTCCACAACTGATTCTGTTGCCTCCTTGGGGACCTGATAAAAGGATTCTCCAACATTCTGATCAATCTCCTGCTTATAGTCTAAGATCGCATTTTTTATGGCTTGTGCCATTTTAGACTGCCCTTGTTTACTATTTAGGAAAGGACCTTCAGAATTATTGGTAAGGAAGCCCAATTCAATGAGTACGCTTGGCATGTATGTATTATGCATAACCCAGAGACTAGCTTGTTTAATACCTCTGCTTTTTCTTTTTAAATTGTTTTTAAAGTTGTCTTCAATTTTTCGAGCTAACTGTATGCTTTGTTCCACATAAACTTCTTGCTCAATACCAATTGCTATTGACGATTCGGGAGAATTAGGGTCGAACCCGCCATAATTCATTTCATAATTATCCTCGAGGAAGATCACCTCATTTTCTTTTTTTGCAATAGCCATGTTCCGGGCAGAATTAGTGACCCCCAAAACAAAGGTTTCTGTCCCATAGGCCTGACTTCCGTGAGAATTGCAGTGAATGGAGACAAATAAATCGGCATCGGCTTTATTGGCTATAGCCGCTCGTTCTTTTAATTCCAAAAAAACATCCTTATCACGTGTGTAAATCACTTTGATGCCTGTTACCTCTGCCAAGGCCTTCCCTACCGCAAGGGTCACCCCAAGCGCAATGTCTTTTTCTTTGTATCCATTTCCCAGATTGCCAGGGTCCCCACCACCATGTCCGGCATCAAGAACCACAATAAAGTCTGTTGAGCTCGATTGAGCATACAGCCTGCATGTTAAAGTCGTACTAAAACAGATCGCAAGACATACCAGCTGCACTATACTTTGCGTTATGATTTTTGTTTTAGGTGTAAAAGACACAGAATATTTTACTGATGTAACGATGTTTTGAAAAACATGTTGCTTATTACGGCAGAAACGAGTCATTGACAAAAAAATAAATGTAATTTTGGCGATTCAAAAACCGAGCCATACATTTACAAAAATACATTTTAAAGGATTGCTTACAAATAAGCTCAATACACTTTTTCTTCTGAGTTTTACAGTGCTTATCAACACTTTCATCTTCGCTCAGGAACTGCCTAAAAAGAATCAAAGAATTGAGGCAAAAGCCATTCAGGACTCATCAATTGTAGCAGCCGACTCACTTGTAAATAATTTTACTCAGTTTAGGGAGATTGATTCCACCAGACAAGATTCTATCAAAAAAAAAGAATTTTTAGAGGGTCCGGTCTCTTACGCGGCAGAAGACTATACCTCGATCAACCAAAAAGAAAAGAAGATCTATCTTTATAATAAAGCAGAAGTTTATTATCAGGATATGTCCATAAAAGCCGGGGTCATTATTATTGACTATGCCAAAGATCTTGTATACGCGGGTAGGATCAAGGACTCAACGGGATATTCACAAAATCCTGTTTTTACGCAGGGTCAGAGTGAAGTAAAACCTGACTCCATTATATTCAATATCGAAACTAAGAAAGCTTTAGTCTTTAATTCCAGAACAGAGGATTCTGGTTTTAATATCCTGGCACCACTTACCAAAAAAGAGAATGATTCAGTTATTTTTATGAAACAGGCCAGGTTTACTACAGCAGAAGACCTTAATGATCCCGAATACCAATTTGTCACTTCAAAAATAAAGCTGGTACCCAATAAAAAAATAGTTGTAGGCCCTACTTACATGGAAATATATGGGGTTCCTACTCCTATAGCTTTACCTTTTGCTTATTTTCCGCTGACCAAAACACGTACTTCAGGGGTTATCTTTCCAACATTTGGAGAAGATATTGCCAATGACCGCGGTTACTTTCTTCAAAACGGAGGTTATTATTTTGCGATAAGTGATTACGTTGACCTTGCAATTTTAGGAGATTATTACACCAATGG
>CAWZYX010000092.1:0-12510 GCA_963966315.1 uncultured Winogradskyella sp.
GGTGAGGCAACACTCACACCAAACGAGTTGAATGGGCTGAATGTTTTTATGGATGAGGCCAGAGGAGATTGTTTTCATTGTCATGGAAGTCCCAACAATCCTCTTTGGACCAACAATGATTTTCACAACAATGGTCTAGATGCCGAATTTTCTGATCTGGGATTAGGAGCTGTTACGGGGGATCCCAGTGATAACGGAAAATTTCGGTCGCCATCCATGAGAAATCTCGCATTTACGGCACCCTACATGCACGATGGCCGGTTTGCAACAATCGATGAAGTCATTGACTTTTACAGTGAAGGCTTGCAGAACTCTCCTACGATTGACCCCTTGATGAAAAAAATAAATCAGGGCGGTGTACAGTTAAATGCCCAGGATAAGGCCGATTTGAAAGCCTTCTTGCTGACTTTATCAGATACATCATTTGTTGAGAACTAAAAATCCGTGGTTGCAGTCCTCTCCTAGCGCCTCCCGCAACCTTCTGATTCATAGGAGTTGTCCTATAAGTATTTGTTATGAATGCATTTCCTAATATAATGTTAGGGAGTGTTCTAAAAGCCTTCTTAAATTGTATATTTGCAAGTAATTTAGAATTAATCTAGACAAAATGATAAAAGTTTCTGACAAGGCAAGGTCTAAAGTGATTGAACTGATGACCGAAGATGGTTTTGATCCAGTTACTGATTACATCAGAGTAGGGGTTAAAAGCGGTGGATGCTCGGGACTTTCCTATGATCTTAGGTTTGACAAATCACAGGAAGATGGAGATAAGCTTTTTGAAGATAATGGGGTGCGTATTATCGTGGATAAAAAAAGTTTTCTCTACCTGATTGGAACAACTTTAGAGTATTCTGGTGGCCTGAATGGTACCGGGTTCGTTTTTAAAAACCCCAACGCAAATCGCACTTGCGGTTGTGGAGAATCATTTTCACTCTAAGACTTAAAAGAATATGTCAAAATATACAGAAGACGATTTAAGAGAAGAATTAAAGACCAAAGAATATGAGTATGGTTTTTACACCGATATTGAATCGGATACATTTCCTGTTGGTCTGAATGAAGAAATTGTACGGGCTATCTCTAAAAAGAAAGAGGAGCCTGAGTGGATGACAGAATGGAGGCTGGAAGCTTTCAGGGAGTGGCAGAAAATGGAGGAACCCGAATGGGCCAATATTCACTACAAAAAGCCTGATTTTCAAGCAATATCCTATTATTCTGCACCTAACAAAAAGCCCAAATACAACAGTCTGGATGAGGTGGATCCTGAATTGCTAGCCACCTTTAAAAAATTGGGTATCTCACTGGATGAACAGAAAAAACTGGCTGGGGTGGCAATGGACGTTGTGGTAGACTCTGTTTCCGTGGCAACCACCTTTAAAAAGACCCTTGCTGAAAAAGGCATTATTTTCTGTTCCATCTCTGAGGCCATCAAGGAGCACCCGGAACTGGTAAAAAAATACATCGGTACGGTCGTACCAAAGAAGGATAATTTTTACGCAGCCTTAAACTCTGCTGTGTTTAGTGATGGAAGCTTCTGTTACATACCCAAAGGGGTAAAATGTCCGATGGAGTTATCAACTTATTTTCGAATTAATCAGGCTGGTACAGGCCAGTTTGAGAGAACTCTTGTCGTGGCCGATGAAGGCAGTTACGTGAGCTACCTCGAAGGATGTACTGCCCCAAGCAGAGATGAAAATCAATTACATGCTGCAGTTGTTGAATTGATTGCTTTGGATAATGCTGAAATAAAGTATTCAACAGTGCAAAACTGGTTTCCCGGAAATGCTAAAGGAGAAGGAGGGGTTTACAACTTTGTCACCAAAAGAGGTCTCTGCGAAACAAAGGCAAAAATATCATGGACCCAGGTTGAAACTGGTTCGGCCATTACCTGGAAATATCCTAGCTGCGTACTCAAAGGTGATCATTCAGTAGGTGAATTCTATTCGATCGCGGTGACCAATAACTATCAGCAAGCAGACACAGGTACCAAAATGATTCATTTGGGAAATAATACCAGGTCAACCATCATCTCCAAAGGTATTTCTGCAGGAAGGTCTCAAAACAGTTACCGAGGCCTTGTTCAGGTGAACTCACGAGCTAAAAATGCCCGAAACTTTTCACAGTGCGATAGCTTGCTCATGGGAAATCTCTGTGGAGCCCACACCTTTCCGTACATAGAGGCTAAAAACAAAAGTGCCAAAATCGAACACGAAGCCACAACCAGTAAGATTGGGGAAGATCAGATATTTTACTGTAACCAGCGTGGTATTGATACTGAAAAAGCCATCGCTTTAATTGTCAATGGCTTCAGCAAGGAAGTACTGAACAAGCTACCAATGGAGTTTGCTGTGGAGGCGCAAAAGCTTCTTGAAATAAGCCTGGAAGGATCTGTTGGGTAAAGAAATGCCGTATGAAGCTTCATTATTTTATTCTCTTTTTCATCGTTACTTGCAGTTGTAAGAATAATACAACACAACATTCCGTTTCTCATCAGCCTACTGGTGAACAAGGAATGGTGACCATGCGTGGGGAGTTTATTTATTACGATGGAGCCGCTGTATTACAAACCCCTAATACTATTTATGGCGTCATAGTTGACGATCAACTGGAAAAGCTCAATCAACAGGTAACTCCATACAAGTCATCTGATTTAGATATGGTGACAGTTACCCTGAAGGCCAAACGAATTCCAAAACCTGAGGGCGAGGAGGGATGGCCCTTTAGTATTAAAATCAAAGAGATAATAAAAATTGAAAAACCGGAGCCAAGCGCTCAGGAGCTTATAGAATAATCAAAGTAAAGTCATGTTAAAAATAAACGATTTACACGCAAGTGTTGAGGATAAAGCCATATTAAGAGGCATTAATATTGAGGTGAAACCCGGAGAAGTGCACGCCATTATGGGGCCAAATGGCTCAGGGAAAAGTACGCTAGCTTCGGTCATAGCAGGGAAAGAAGAATACGAGGTAGATTCAGGCGAGATCCTTCTGGATGGCGAGAATATTGATGAGTTATCGGCTGAAGAGCGAGCGCACAAAGGCATTTTTATGTCTTTTCAGTATCCTGTGGAAATTCCCGGAGTGTCTGTTACTAATTTTATGAAAACTGCCATCAATGAAACGCGAAAGGCTCAAGGACTCGAGGAAATGCCGGCGAACGAGATGCTTAAGTTAATACGCCAGAAGTCAGAGCTTCTCGATATTGACCGTAAGTTCTTATCGAGATCTCTCAATGAGGGTTTCTCTGGTGGCGAGAAAAAACGAAATGAAATCTTTCAAATGGCCATGCTGGAACCTAAACTTGCCATACTTGACGAAACGGATTCAGGATTGGATATCGATGCCCTTCGCATCGTGGCTAACGGGGTAAATAAATTGAGATCCAAAGACAATGCTGTGATCGTGATCACCCACTACCAGAGGCTCCTGGATTACATTGTACCAGATTACGTTCATGTGCTATACGAAGGACGTATCGTCAAATCCGGAACCAAAGAGTTGGCACATGAACTTGAGGCCAAAGGATACGATTGGATAAAAGAAGAGATAAAAGTATCATGAGTAAAGCAGTAGTAAAAGAACACCCTCTTAAAGAGAAACTGGTTTCTTCATTCATGGCCTTTGAAGAAACAATTGATGTAGATTCTCCGGTTCATGACATAAGAATTGAGGCCTTAAAAACCTTTGAGGATAAAGGATTCCCTTCAAAACGGGAAGAAGCATGGAAATACACATCTTTAAATGCAATTCTGAAGCACGACTATACAGTGTTTCCAAAAGTTGATGCTTCCCTCGATTATTCGAAGGTTCGTGACTATTTTGTGCATGACATGGACTCTTATAAAATTGTCTTTGTAGATGGTAAATATTCATCACATTTGTCGCAGACCACGCACGAAGGCATTGATGTGTGTTTGATGTCTTCTGCACTGACCAAGCCAAAGTACCAGTTGATTATTCAGAGATACTTCAATAAAACAGCAGCAAAAGATGGATTGTCTTCATTAAATACTGCCTTTTCCAACGAAGGCGCTTATATCCACATTCCTAAGAACAAGGTGGTGGAAAAACCAATTCAGATCATTCATTTTGCAACGGGAAATGAAGCGGCTCTTATGTTGCAACCCCGTAATTTAATTGTGGCCGAAGAAAATTCATACGTGCAGATTATTGAGCGACACCAGTCCCTAACAGACCATCCCGTCCTTACAAATAGTGTAACAGAAATTTTTGCGAACAAAAGGGCTATTGTTGATTATTACAAATTACAGAACGATAAAGAAGGTGCATCGTTGATCGATAACACCTATGTTGAGCAAAAACAGGAATCAGTAGCAAGAATACATACCTTTTCTTTTGGAGGAAAACTTACCAGAAACAATCTGAATTTTTATCAGAATGGAGAACGCATCGATTCCACTCTTAAGGGCATTACCATCATTGGTAACAAACAGCATGTTGATCATCATACCCTAGTACATCATATCGAGCCCAACTGCGAGAGTCATCAGGACTACAAGGGCATTTACGGAGATGCTGCAACCGGTGTTTTCAACGGAAAGGTGATCGTAGAAAAGGAAGCTCAGAAAACCAATGCCTTCCAGGCAAACAACAATGTACTGCTTAGTGATAAAGCCAGTATTAACACCAAGCCACAGCTGGAAATCTTTGCCGATGACGTCAAATGTTCTCATGGATGTACCATTGGCCAGCTGGATGAAAGCGCTATGTTCTATTTAAGATCACGAGGAATCCCTGAAAAAGAAGCAAAAGCACTACTCATGTATGCCTTTGGTAACAATGTTCTCAATTCAGTTAAAATCCCTGAATTGAAACAACGCATCACCAAACTTATTGCCGAAAAACTGGGTGTTAATATTGGTTTTGATCTTTAGAAATCCTCATGAGTATTGTGAGACAATAACGGGCCCCTTGCTGAATCTTTTTTAAGCGTTAAGATCATTATAAAATTGTTACATCACGCAGCTAGTGTCTTTTTATCGACCCAATTGCTTCGTATCTTTGCGTATGGAATTAAAAACAATGCTAGAGGTAGATGAAATCAGAAAGGACTTTCCAATTTTAAATCGGAAGGTTCATGGAAAACCTTTGATCTATCTGGACAATGCGGCGACTTCCCAGACTCCGCAACAGGTCATAGATGTGATTGTAGACTACTATAGTCATTACAACGCCAATATTCACAGAGGTGTGCACACACTCAGCCAAGAGGCTACCGATGCCTATGAAAAGGCCCGTCAAAAGATCCAACATCACTTTAATGCAGCCAAGGCTCATGAAATCATATTTACTTCCGGAACCACGCATGGTATTAATTTGGTAGCCAGCGGATTTACTCATCTCATAAAAAGCGGAGACGAAGTTCTTATTTCGGCGTTGGAACACCACTCAAATATCGTTCCATGGCAGATGCTTTGCGAACGCACTGGCGCCACACTGAAGGTCATTCCAATGAACAATGAGGGAGAGTTGATGCTTGATGAGTATGAAAATCTTCTGAGTCCTCGAACCAAATTGGTTTTTGTCAATCATATTTCTAATGCACTCGGTACCATTAATCCCGTTAAGTCCATTATTGACAAAGCGCATAAGGTCGGTGCTGCCGTGCTTGTAGATGGCGCCCAATCTGTACCGCATATGAATGTGGACGTGCAGGATCTGGATGTTGATTTTTATGTTTGTTCGGCCCACAAAATTTGCGGTCCAACAGGTATAGGAATGCTTTATGGTAAAGAGTCCTGGCTTCGTGAATTACCCCCCTATCAGGGTGGTGGTGAAATGATCGCTGAAGTAACTTTTGAAAAAACCACCTATGCAGATCTGCCTCATAAATTTGAGGCAGGAACACCAAATGTGTGCGGGGGTATTGCATTTGGTGCTGCGCTAGACTATATGAATGCCATTGGTCTGGATGCAATTGCCGCATACGAACAGGAACTACTGGACTACACAACAGAGGCCTTGAAAAAGATTGATGGTGTGATCATATACGGCCCCAAAACAAACAAAACCTCAGTCATTTCCTTCAACGTAGAGGGCATCCACCCTTATGACATTGGTACCTTGCTCGATAAAATGGGGGTAGCAGTAAGAACCGGCCACCACTGCGCACAACCAGTTATGGATTTTTATAATATCCCCGGTACCGTGCGGGCCTCCTTTATGTTTTACAATACCATCGAAGAGGTGGACGCATTTATATCATACCTGAAAAAAGCACTAATGATGCTTTCATAAACCTGGTTTTAGGTCTTTTTTGTAGTTTTAACCTTTAAAACTCATCAGAATGAGGGTATTTTATCTGCTAATGACGATGTGTATCTTCTCGTCTTGTAAATCCCAGAACGGGCCTTCAGCAAACAAGGAAGAATCATTGAATGAAAGTCAAAACAAGAATGTGAAAGAAGTGCGCTACCAGCGACAGGCCAGATCCGGAAGTTCCCTTCTGGTATTTGGACCCAAACAACTGACCATCTCATACGCCAATAAAAAAACACAAACCTATACCTATCCCCAACAAGAGTGGGACAGCATTGTATATTTTGCTTCAAAAATTGATCTGGCGGAAATGCCCGGGCTAAAAGCTCCGACCCAGCAACGCACCTATGATGGTGCTGCTGCTGCTCAATTAACCATAGTAGTTGAGCAAAAAGCCTGGAGTTCTTCTACCTTTGATGATGGTTATCCTCCTGATGACATCTCAGAACTGGTTCATAAGCTTTTATCTCTTGAGGAAGACTTCCTTAAAAACCGATAAGTTGTATCTTTGACAAAAGAATTGATCCAATGACTATTGAAGAAATAAAAGAGGAGATTATTGATGAGTTTGCCATGTTCGATAACTGGGAAGACCGATACCAGTACATGATCGATTTAGGAAAAACCCTTCCTCTGATAGATCCCAAATACAAAACAGATGACCATATCATCAAAGGATGTCAGAGTAAGGTATGGGTTCATGCCGATTTGGATGGCGATAAGGTGGCTTTCACAGCCGATAGTGATGCGATCATCACTAAGGGAATCATCGCCATACTGATAAGGGTTTTCTCCAATCAACACCCCAAGGATATTATTGATGCGGACACTGGTTTTATCGACCAAATAGGTCTCAAAGAGCACCTTTCACCAACAAGAGCCAATGGCCTTGTGAGCATGATCAAACAATTAAAAATGTATGCCATTGCATACCAAACACAATTGAATTAAAAATGAGCGACATAACTATAGACACAGCAGCTTTAGGCGAGAAAATTGTTCGGGTTTTAAAAACCATTTACGACCCCGAGATACCGGTGGACATCTATGAACTGGGACTCATTTACGATGTTTTTGTCAATGAAGACAACGAAGTTAAAATACTGATGACCTTAACTTCTCCTAACTGCCCCGTGGCAGAGACCCTACCATTGGAGGTAGAGGAAAAGGTAAAATCTCTCAATGAGGTAAAGGATGCTGAGGTTGAAATCACCTTCGACCCTCCCTGGTCTCAGGACCTTATGAGTGAGGAGGCGAAGCTAGAATTAGGAATGTTATAACGAACTAGCGTATGGGAAAAGTTGGAATAGATGCTGTGGCCTTTTACGTCCCTCATCTTTACGTAAGCATGGATGATCTTGCTGCTGCAAGAGGGATTGAAGCAGAAAAATTGAAAAAAGGATTGGGGCTACAGAAAATGGCATTGCCCGATGTAGGAGAGGATGCTGCAACTTTTGCAGCTCAGGCTCTTCTTAACCTAATTGAGCAAAACAATCTGGATCCTCGCACCATCGGGCGCGTTTATCTGGGGACCGAGAGTGCCGTTGATGGGTCTAAACCAACAGCCACCTATGCTGTTGAAATCGTTGAAAATCGGCTGGCGACTACATACGGCCCTCGTAGTTTTAAAAACTGTGATGTTCTGGACATGACCTTTGCCTGTGTTGGCGGGGTAGATGCCATGCATAACAGTGTGGATTGGGTCAAACAAGACCCCTCGAGAAAAGCGGTGGTGATCGCTTCTGACCTCTCTAAATACGAGTTAAACTCTACAGGAGAATATACACAGGGCGCAGGTGCTGTGGCGGTCCTTATTTCCCACGATCCCGACATCATTTCTTTTGGTGATTCCTGGGGTATTGGTTCAAAGAGCGAAGGTGACTTTTTTAAACCACGTCGCTATTTTGAAAAAACCAAGCTGTTAAAATCGGTAATGGAAGAGCTCAACCTGGACCATTCAGACGAAGCGGTGGCTAAATTCATTAGCTCCAGTAAATCGAGTTTCTGGAACGATCCTTCAGAGCGCATTGAAGTGTTTAAAGAAGAGCCGGTTTTTGACGGACAGTTTTCTAATGCCTGCTATGAAGAACGCATCACTGAAGCCTTGGCGCACTTTACAGAGCAAAGCCCAACGGATTTTTTGGATAGTTGGAAGCACATTATTTTTCACTTACCCTACGCCTATCACGGCAGAAGAATTATTTTCAATAACTGGTTAAACTGGGTGAAATCGTCTGACACTCTAAAAGAATTGGAAGCAGAAATTGGCGCTGCTACGGACCATGAAACCAAGGAATGGAATAAATTAGCCTATAAATCGCAACTTTACAGAGCATTTGTGAGCGATAAAATTGCCCCGGGAGAATTGGCCTCCTCCGAAATAGGAAACATGTATACAGCGTCCATTTTTATGTCCCTATTGAGCCTTTTAGCTCATTCTGTGAATGAGGATAAAGACATTGCCGGGGATACTATTGGCTTTATTGCCTATGGTAGTGGCTCTAAAAGCAAGGTTTTTGAAGGCACCATTCAACCCAACTGGGTAAAAAAGATCAGAGCCATCGATCTTTTTAAGGCATTGGATCTTCGAAAAGCAATTGACATCAGCACCTATGAGCAACTTCATAAGTTAGAACGATCGGCCCCGGTCGAAACCGGTGAGAAGATCAGTCTGGACTATATTGAAAAAGAACCTACGAATTACGGCCTTCGACGTTATTCAATTAAATAATAATCATGGCTCAAGACATCATCAACAGAGTAGCCCAGAGCAAACTCAAGGTCATAGATCTTGAAGATTTCTACCCCGATGGAACAAGGATACACCTCGATGTAAAAGATTGGTTGTTGGAGGGACTAGTGTTGCGCGAAAAAGAGTTCAGGGCTGCAGTGAAGGCTCATGACTGGACTAAATACAAAGGGGCCTATGTTACCGTTTCCTGTTCTACCGAGGCCATTATTCCAGACTGGGCCTTTATGCTGGTGACATCACACTTAAAACCTTATGCCAAAGAGGTGGTAATAGGTACACCCGAATTACTGGAAACCATATTGTATGAGCGTATTATAGATGCTTTGAATACCGAAGAGTATAAAGATCTTCCCGTTATCATTAAAGGGTGTTCCCATAAACCTGTTCCCTTGAATGCTCTAAACAGCTTAACGGCCAAGCTGATTCCTGTAGCAAAGTCCATCATGTACGGTGAAGCCTGTTCGGCCGTTCCAATTTACAAGCGAAAGTAAGTATTACGATATGAAAATCAGCCAACTAGATGAGTCGGCTGTACCATTTTGTTATATTTGCCCTCTAAAAACTCAATTTAATCACCCTTAATTATGAAAAAACACATCCTTCTTTTGATAGGACTCTTTCTGGTTTCCTCAATAGGTTTTGCTCAAACCAAGGAAGAATTAGAATCTCAAAAAGCAGAATTTAAGGCTCAGGTAGATCGAGCCCAGGCCGAAGTAGACTCTATCCAAAGTATCATTGATGGCCTGCCGGGCTGGCGCATTAAATTTTTTGGAACCGTAGGTTTTAGCCTTTCTGAGTTTAATAACTACTACGCTCAGGGATCACCAAATAACAGTGCCGGTAGTATTGGTTTTACAGTAAATGGTCGAGCCAATCGCAATGAGGAAAAGTACTTTTGGAACAACTCTCTGACCTTAAATCTTCAATGGGTAAAATTTGATGACAGAGACGATCCCAGCGACAATACTGATTTCAGAGCTTCTACCGATGTATTCAATCTGTCTTCACTATATGGTTATAAACTAAGCAGTAAATGGGCATTATCGGCTTTCGGAGAATACCGTACAACGCTGATTGATAATTTTAATGACCCGGGTTATCTGGATCTTGGTGTTGGTACCACCTGGACCCCGTTTGATGGTTTTGTACTGGTGATCCATCCCTTAAACTATAACTTTGTGTTTGCAGATAACTCAGCTGTATTTGATTCGTCACTTGGGGCCAAAATTGTGGCAGACTACAACCAATCTTTTGGTGATCTCAATGTGAGCTCCAACTTCTCCACCTTCCAGAGCTATCAGGATTCCAATTTATCTAACTGGACCTGGACCAACTCATTGGGGTATACCTTTTGGAAAGGCATAGGTGTGGGCTTTGATTTTGCCCTAAGAGATAATAAACAGGAAGCAGCTAATTTTCAAGGGGTAGATCTTGAAGATGCCGACAACAAACTCCAAACTTTCTGGACCTTTGGTCTATCCTACAAGTTTTAAGAACAAACTCTCTGCCAAAAGAAAAAAGACCGGATATTCCGGTCTTTTTTTATTCGATATCTTCAACATCGGGATATAAGAAGTGGTTGTAAGGGAATCGCGTAATATGAATGTCCCTTACCTCCTGATAAACTCTTTTTCTGAATTCTTCCAGATTCTCCTTATTCAAAGCCGAGATAAACAGGGCATCACCGCCCATTCTTGCCAGCCACGTATTTTGCCACTCATCAAGAGTATAATTAGCCGTTGTTCGTGGGTTGATAAGATCGGTCTCATCATAGGGTTCGGGCCGGTAGGCGTCGATCTTATTAAACACCATGATGGTGGGTTTGTCTTTACTACCTATGTCGTCTAAAATTTGATTGACGGATTCGATGTGTTCCTCAAAATTAGAATGAGAAATATCTACGACATGGAGCAGTAGATCAGCCTCACATACCTCGTCCAGAGTAGACTTAAAAGATTCTACCAATTGCGTGGGTAGTTTCCGAATAAATCCAACGGTATCGCTTACCAAAAAAGGTAAATTTCCAATAACCACTTTGCGAACGGTCGTATCGAGGGTGGCAAAGAGCTTATTTTCGGCAAAAACCTCACTTTTACTGATGACATTCATTAGTGTTGATTTTCCAACATTGGTGTAGCCTACCAATGCCACTCGCACCATTTTACCTCGATTGCCTCTCTGAACAGCCATTTGCTTATCAATGGTCTGAATCTTGCTTTTTAGAAGGGCGATTTTATCTCTGACAATACGCCGGTCGGTCTCGATTTCCGTTTCACCGGGTCCACGCATTCCAATACCTCCCTTTTGACGTTCCAGGTGAGTCCACATTCCTTTTAGTCGAGGAAGCAGGTACTCACACTGGGCTAGTTCTACCTGAGTTCGAGCATAGCTGGTCTGGGCTCTTTGAGCAAAAATATCCAGAATCAAATTAGTTCGATCCAGAATCTTCACATTGAGGATCTTGCTGATGTTGCGTTCCTGAGCAGGTGATAATTCATCGTCGAAAATAACCGTTCCCACATCATGAGCTTTTACATACTGCTGAACTTCCTCCATTTTACCCGATCCAATAAAAGTTTTGGGATTGGGCATTTCCATTTTCTGAGTAAATCGCTTCAACACCTCTCCACCGGCCGTATAGGTAAGAAACTCGAGTTCATCCAGGTACTCTTTTGCCCGTTCGGCATCCTGCTTTTTAGTGACAAGACCTACCAGGACTACTTTCTCAAGAGTTGTATCCTTTTTTTCAATCATAAATATCCAACAAAGGGCAAAGTTAATCAAAGCCGCAGATATCAACATAAAGAAATTCTGCAAAGCGGACCATTGCATAATCGGATTAGGCAAATTTACTTTGGGCCTGATATACTTAATTAAGGTAAAGTTCATTGCAGGTCTTGCCCCGCCCAGTTTGTTCAGACCTTAGGTTGAAAGTAGAATTTCTATTATTTAGATCCCGAATCATGGCTTGTTATAAAGTCAGGGATGTTTGGGATGATATTTTCAAGGATGCCTTCGATACCCCCATAACATTCAGGGAATCGAGGATTTCTTTTGGATTAAATCTTTATCTTTAATTTATGAGCAAATCACGGTACCGAGAAGAACACACTATTGCGTTTTACAATATTGAAAACCTGTTTGACACCGAAGATGATGAGTTCACCAATGATGACGACTTTTTACCCCATTCGGCTAAAAAATGGACTGAAAAGCGCTATGCGAATAAACTGAGAAAAATTGCTTCTGTCATCTCAACAATTGGAGATGAGGATCAACAAGAGGCTCCTACCCTTGTAGGACTTGCCGAAGTGGAAAATCAGACCGTACTATTAGACCTGCTCGAGCATACAGAATTGGAATCAATGTTCTACGACTTTGTCCATTTTGATTCGTCAGACGAACGGGGTATCGATGTTGCTCTCCTCTATGATGTTCGTTTTTTTAGGGTGATTAGTTCCGAGCCTCTAACTGTACACC
>CAWZYX010000093.1:0-12412 GCA_963966315.1 uncultured Winogradskyella sp.
GACATGCGCATGCTGTCCTATTTAAAAAAGAACACTGTCAGATCTTTGAAACAGCAATTGAACCCATAAGAGAAGAGCACTCAGGATACAGGGGCCAGATTGATTTGAGTTTTAAGGAAGCTTATCAAAAGATGGTGCAAAAGGCTGTTGATACCATACAGCATTCCGATTTGCAGAAGGTGGTGCTCTCACGAGCTTTTGAGATTGAGATGACTAGTGCTGATAATCTGGACTTGTTTCTTCGGTTGGCCAGTCGATATAGAAATGCATTTGTTTACTACTGGTACCACCCCAAGGTTGGAACATGGATGGGTGCCACACCGGAGCTCCTGATGCAGATTTCCAGGAATCGTTTAACAACTGTTTCTCTTGCGGGAACCCTTAGAGCGGACCAGAAGTTAAACTGGACCCCTAAAGAAAAGGACGAACAAAAGCTGGTCACAGAATATATAGTGTCACAATTAGAGCCCCTGGCAAATACCATTACAACAGGAGATACAAAGGAGATCACAGCAGGGAAATTAAAGCACCTGAAAACAGAAATAAGCGCTTCTTTAAAGTTAGCAGATCAAGGGTTAAAAGAAGTGATTTTAGCCCTCCACCCAACTCCCGCAGTTTGCGGATATCCTAAAGAGCTGGCTCAGAAATTTATTGAATCGAATGAAGGGTATGACCGGTCTTATTACACTGGTTTTCTCGGAGAAATTAATTGTCGGGAAGAGAGGACACGGTCTACCCAAGGTCGCAATACAGAAGCTCAGGTCTATAAGACCATTATCAGAAATACCCGCCTTTACGTTAACCTGAGGTGTCTGAGACTAGAGGAAAAGACGGGGACAGTATTTGTTGGGGGTGGCATTGTGAATTCTTCAGATCCCGACAAAGAATGGCAGGAAACCGTGGATAAATCAAGTACAATGCTTCGTATTCTTTAGCAGGATCTCAGCTCTCTTTGTATCTTTGCAACTTCCATGAAATACACAAATATTCCGTTAGCCCAGAATGTAGTTGCCCACTGTAAAACCTATGGGATTCGGCATGTCGTAATTTCTCCGGGGAGCAGGAACGCTCCACTAACCATCGGTTTTACCCATGATCCTTATTTTAAGTGCTATAGCATTGTAGACGAGCGCTGTGCTGCCTTTTTTGCTATGGGTATCGCCCAGCAGATATCCGAGCCAGTGGTCCTTGTGTGTACCTCAGGAAGTGCATTGCTCAATTACTATCCGGCTATTTCAGAGGCCTTTTTTAGCCGCATTCCCCTTATTGTGATATCAGCAGACCGCCCAGAGCATTTAATTGGTATTGGGGATGGTCAAACGATCTATCAGAAGAACGTGTTTGATAATCATATTTTTTATTCTGCCAATTTACGTTCCGAAGACGGCAAGGGTGCTGTTTCATTTAACTCACAGGAAATCGAAATGGCCATGAACGAATCAATCAGGTGCAGTGGCCCTGTGCATATGAATGTTCCCCTTAGTGAACCCTTATACGGCATGACCGACCAAGTGCTTATTGGGCCCATACAAAAGAAACACGAATTGGCCGAAAATCATTCGGATGATGATCAAGTGATGCGCTTCAAGGAGTTGTGGAAGGAAACAGATCGAAAGATGGTGTTAATTGGGGTGTTAAAGCCTGATTCTCTGAGTCCGACCATACTGCGTTTTTTGGCAGAGGACCCTTCTGTTATCGTATTTACTGAGACCACTTCCAATGTTCATAACGAATATTTTTTTCCGTCCATTGATAAGATCATTGCTCCACTGGATGAAAACGCATTCATAGAATTACAACCAAGGCTTCTGATCACCTTGGGAGGAATGATCATTTCAAAAAAGATCAAAAGATTTTTAAGAACCTACCAGCCTGAGGAGCACTGGCATATAGGTCCTTTTGATGCTAATGATACCTTTTTTAGGCTCACACAGGCGGTTAAAACCGATGCAGATCATTTTTTATCAGCTGTATTTAAAAATCTTGGGATATCTAAGAACAGTGATTACAGAACGCCTTGGTTACGGTTGAAAGCAGAAAGAGCCATACGACATGATATGTACATGCGTGAGATCCCCTATTCAGATCTAATGGTTTTTGATCGTCTTCTGCGCTACCTTGATAAAGAACTGCTGTTACAATTGAGCAATAGCTCCACAATTAGGTATGCTCAATTGTTCGATTGGGATCCATTGGTGCAAATGTATTGTAATCGAGGAACCAGTGGAATAGATGGAAGTACCAGTACGGCAATAGGGGCTGCTTGTGTCAATCCACAGAAGCCAAGCCTACTGATTACGGGGGATCTTAGTTTCTTTTATGACAGTAATGCCCTTTGGAATAACTATATCCCCAAGGATTTTAAAATACTTCTCATCAACAATGAGGGAGGAGGCATTTTTAGAATTTTACCGGGACATAAAAATACCGACAACTTCGATCGGTTTTTTGAAACACGACATGGTTTAACAGCCAGGTATCTCTGTAAGATGTATAATTTCAAGTATTTTGAGGTGCATAATGACAACCAATTGGATGATCAGCTGGAATTGTTTTTTAACCATAGTGGGCAACCTGCCCTTATCGAAATTATTACACCGGCCAGAACCAATGACGGAGTGCTTCTGAATTATTTTGAATTTATGAAGTGAAGTTAACGTTAAGCTTCACTCTGTTTTTTCAACACAAATCGAAAAATCACTATTTTTATATATCTAATTAAATCTTTCAAAATAATGAACAAAAGAGAGGCTCTAATTGAAAAATACGCCAGCGACTTAAAGGAAAAACTAAATATGGATCCTGATATGGATCTACTCACTAAAATTACGGTTGGTCTTGGGCCCTCTATCTACAATGCCGACTCTTCTACCGTTTCCAGTTCCGATGGAAAAGAGCTGCAAACAGTGAAAGAGAAATTTCTCATTGGAAAACTGGGGCTCTCTGAAAGTGACCATCTGGACAAAGCCATTGATTCCGTCATGGAAGCTTATGGCAGGACCAATCGAACCAAATACCGGGCAGTGGTATACTATTTGCTGGTCAAACATTTTAATAAAGAAAGTGTATACTAATCTCAATAGATAGTGTAAACGTACGAAAGCACCTTTTTTTAGAGGTGCTTTTTTAATTCAAATGAGATTATATAAATACCTTTGCGTCATGATAGAACTAGGTGCTTATAATAAATTATCCATTTTGAGAGACACAGATCCGGGGCTGTTTCTCGGTGATGACGAAGGAAATGAGGTGTTGCTACCTAACAGGTATGCACCTCAGTTGTTTGATATTGGTGACAGCATAGAGGTCTTCGTGTATTTGGATAATGAAGAACGCCCGGTGGCAACTACCGATAAGCCACATATTGAGAAAGGTGAATTTGCACTCTTACGTTGTAATGAGGTCTCACAACACGGTGCCTTTCTTGACTGGGGGCTTGTCAAAGAATTATTTTGCCCGTTCAAAGAGCAGGTTTTTAAAATGAAACCTGGTAGCTGGTACCTTGTTCATTGCTATTTGGATGAAAAGACAAATCGCTTGGCGGCCTCGAGCCGAACCAATCGCTTTCTTGATAATTCAAACTTATCAGTAGAAAAATTTGAAGAGGTAGACATCATCGTATCGCACCCTTCTGATCTGGGAATGAATGTGATAGTGAACAACAGACATGCTGGATTCATATACAAGGACGATATTTTTACAGACCTTCAGGTGGGTGATCGTTTGAAAGGCGTGGTTAAAAAAGTGAGAAAGGACCATAAACTGGACATCGTTTTAGGGCAAATAGGGTATAAGGCGATCGAACCGAATGCAAAAAAAGTATTGGAGACCCTCGAAGAAAACGGTGGTTTCCTTGATCTCCACGATAAGTCCGACCCCGAGCGTATCAAGGAGCTATTGCACATGAGCAAAAAGAACTTTAAAAAGGCCATAGGTTCTTTATACAAGTCTAAAAAAATTGATATTACCGCTGACGGTATTCGCCTGAAGCAATCATGACTTCCCCGGTAGCCCTGTAGGCACCTGAATGAGTAAACTGTGACAAGCGTATTCATTGGGCACGATAGAACAGTCAGAATTTCATTCTCATTTATTCCTTATTTTTGCAATCTAATTACGAATAGCTATGGAAGAAATTTCCTGGAGAGTTGCAAAAAACTACGAAGATATTACCTACAAAAAGTGTAACGGCGTAGCGCGGATCGCTTTTAACAGGCCTGATGTTCGAAATGCGTTCCGACCAAAGACCACGTCCGAACTTTATGATGCCTTTTACGACGCCAATGAAGACGTGAATATTGGAGTGGTTTTATTGAGTGCTGAGGGTCCTTCTTCAAAAGATGGAATATGGAGTTTCTGTTCCGGTGGAGATCAGTCTGCACGAGGTCATCAGGGTTATGTAGGTGATGACGGATACCATCGATTGAATATTCTGGAAGTTCAAAGACTTATTCGATTTATGCCCAAGGTGGTGATAGCGGTTGTTCCCGGATGGGCTGTAGGTGGTGGTCATAGCCTACATGTGGTCTGCGATCTGACATTGGCCAGTAAAGAACACGCCATCTTCAAGCAAACAGATGCCGATGTGACCAGTTTTGACGGTGGCTATGGGTCCGCTTATCTTGCCAAGATGGTAGGCCAGAAAAAGGCTCGTGAGATTTTCTTTTTAGGACGAAACTACTCTGCACAGGAGGCCTATGAGATGGGAATGGTCAATAAGGTAGTACCACATAACGAATTGGAAAATGAGGCTTATCAGTGGGCTCAGGAGATACTGGCCAAATCACCAACCTCCATAAAAATGCTGAAGTTTGCGATGAACCTTACCGATGATGGTATGGTTGGTCAGCAGGTGTTTGCCGGTGAAGCAACGCGTTTAGCCTATATGACCGACGAGGCCAAAGAGGGTAGAGATGCTTTTCTGGAAAAGCGCAAGCCTAATTTTGAAAAAAAGTGGATCCCTTAACACCAGTACACTTCTATGAATAAAGCTAGATCATGGCTATCGGCCATGCGATTAAGAACTTTGCCACTTTCCGTTTCAGGCGTTATTCTGGGCACTTGCCTGGCTTATTATAACGGTGCCTTTAACTGGGGGGTCTTTATTCTTGCCTTGCTTGTTACGGTATCTCTACAGATACTTTCCAATTTGGCAAACGATTATGGAGATGGTGTAAAAGGGACAGATAACCACGACCGACAAGGACCGCAGAGGGCCATCCAAAGTGGAGCAATTTCACCCGATGAAATGCTGGAGGCTTTAAAAATAAATATTCTGATCATCATTTTTTTGGTTCTTGGGCTCTTGTTTTTTGCTTTTGGCTTCACAAACTTTATCTATGTACTAATCTTTGTTATTTTAGGCGGGCTCTCTGTTTATGCAGCCATAAATTATACCATGGGTGACTCGCCATATGGTTACAGAGCAATGGGAGACTTGTTTGTTTTTATATTTTTTGGCCTGTTGAGTGTGATGGGGACCTATTTTTTAAACATGAAACAATTAGATCACGTGCTATTACTTCCTTCTGTTTCACTGGGACTTCTAAGTGTAGCAGTACTTAATTTGAATAATATGCGTGATATCGAATCGGACCAAAAAGCAGGTAAAATCACTCTGGCGGTTAAGCTAGGTATAAAAAAGGCAAAACGATATCATTTCGCACTTGTAGGTGGGGCTATGTTGTGCGCTCTGCTGTTTTTCGTTCTCTACTATACAGGGCCTTACAATGCTTTGTTTTTGATTGCCTTTATACCTTTTTCGTTGCATTTGAAGGTCGTTTATCAATCTAAGGAGTCTGCTCCTTTAGACAAGCAACTGAAGGTTCTTGCCCTGTCTACATTTTTGTTTTCCTGTTTGCTGGGTATTGGATATATCCTCTAATTTTTAAACTCTTTAAAGCCTGTATGGACAAGAATTACGAACGTGCCTATCACGAGTTGGAAGAGGGTCACTTCTGGTTTCGATGCAGACGTGAATTAATCTCAAAAATCATATCGTCCTGCTCAAAAGAATCCAAAATTCTGGATGTTGGTTGTTCTACAGGCATTTTATTGGACTTTCTTAGCAAAGAGGGCTTCGATGCTCAAAACCTATACGGAGTAGATATTAGTGATACAGCCATAAGGACTGCACGGCAACGAGGATTAAATAATACATTTCAGGCAGATGCTCAGAGCTTTGAATTAAACCAAACTTTTGATCTGCTGATCGCATCCGATTGCCTTGAACACCTCAAAGATGAGAAGAAGGCAATATCAACCTGGTTTAGGCATCTGAAGACTAATGGTAAACTCCTGGTTTTTGTTCCTGCCTTTAAGTCTTTATGGAGCTGGCATGACGTGGTTAATGGGCATCAGCGTCGCTATCACAAAAGGGAGCTGGTGCATAAAGTTGAAAGTGTTCATTTCGAGGTGTTACGATCGGGCTACTGGAATTCGTTCCTGTTTATTCCCATCTGGATGTTCAGGCAATATCAGAGACTATTCAGGAGGCAACCAAAAAGTAGAGAAGGCGATCTTAAGCAACTGCCTTTTGCCAATAATGTGTTTTACAACATTTTAAAGCTAGAAGAAAAACTATTTGACTCTATTAATTTACCTTTTGGTGTAAGCGTTTACTGTATAGCTAACAAGAAATTGAACTAACGAACACGCTTGTTTTTGACCATCCAATGGATGAGTCGCGGCGACAAATTTTTTACCAAGACTCCAATACGTTCAATACCGCCTATGTACGCTTCAAATTTTCGCTTTCTGATCGCTCTTGCCATTTTTATGGCAAACACATCTGCAGGCATCCCGTTTTGAGTTTTTTCATCCTGATAACCCTGAGGTGAGCCATCACCGGTTAAGGCATTCCTGGCAACGTTGGTATTTACAAATCCGGGACAAATAAAGGTTACTGAAACACCATCCTTTTCGTGTTCTAACCGCAGTGCATCAAAAAATCCGTGAAGTGCATGTTTGGCCCCGCAATAGGCAGAGCGGAAAGGGGAACTAAATTTCCCCATAAGACTGGTAACCACTACAAACTGCCCTCTTTGACGATCGATGAAATGAGGGAGCAGTGCTTTACTTAGTGCCACCGTTCCCAGATAATCTACCTCCATGAGCTTTCGGTCGACCTCAAGTGTTGTTTCCAAAAGTGCAGAGCGCTGGCTGATGCCACCATTATTCACCAGTATATCAATATTGCCAAAGGCCAAGATGGCTTCCTGTACCTTCTGCGACATGAGATTTGTTTCCTTAAGGTCAAATGGCAGAACACAGACCCTACTCGGATCTTTGCAGTTGGATTTTACCTCCTCCAAGAGCTCTGCTCTCCGCGAAGAAAGGATCAGAGAGCAATCGTACTGAGACAGGAACAAACTAAGGGCTTTACCAATACCACTTGAGGCACCTGTGATCCATATGGTCTTATGATCGAAGTAACGCATGAACTAAGTTTAGAGATTAACCTAAGAGGATAGTTTTTTGTTTAACCACTCTCGTCTCAGGTCATTACTTATTTTTCCACTACCATCGTGTTTCCAGCCGGGCGGTTTAAAGAGGTAGTTGACTCTGTCTCTCAGACTTTTTTTACCAGAAAACGCATCTCTGAACATGTAAACCCATTCCAGAAAGGCTATTTTAATTGGATTATAGGTGTTGATGTTCTTGACCAGTCCATAATGAACCTGTTCGTCCTCTAACTCTGGCTGAAATGTACCGAATATTTTATCCCAGATGATCAGAATACCTGCATGATTTCGATCGAGGTAAATAGGGTTGCTTCCATGATGTACCCTGTGGTGAGAGGGTGTATTGAAAATAGCTTCAAACCAACGCGGCATCTTGCCTATGGTTTCGGTATGGATCCAAAACTGATACAGTAAACTCACAGACATCTGAAGAAGGATCATTGCCGGATGAAAGCCCAGAAGGGGTAACCAGAGCCAGAAAATAAAAGTGTAGAACCCACCTGACCAGGTTTGTCTTAGGGCAGTACTGAGATTATATTTTTGTGAGGAATGATGTACCACATGCGAGGCCCAGAAGATTCTGCACTCGTGCGATATTCTGTGAAACCAGTAGTAGGAAAGATCATCGGCAAAGAAGAGAATTACGAAGCTCCACCATGCCACCGGGATGGTGAAAACCCTGTACTGGTAAACCCACGTTAAAGCCAGAAGAACCAAAGCTTTGCTCAAAAAACCAAGGAAAACATTGCCAAGACCCATAGCGATACTGGAAAAAGCATCCTTAGCCTCATAGGTCTTGATATTCCGTTTGACTGTTACGTATAGTTCTAGGAGCATTGCCAGAATAAAAAAAGGAATGGCGAAAAGAATAATATTCGGGAAATCAGGCATTGAACGGTATTTATTTTGAACCAAAGTACAAATTTAATACCTAAATTTGCAAGCTTAAAATGGAAGCGGAATTCAAAAAATACACTCTTAACTTTAAGGAGCCGGGAGGTACTTCCAGGGGTGTTTTACATACAAAAGATACCTGGTTGTTAAAGTTAAAGGATGGCCCCTCAATAGGTTACGGTGAATGTTCACTTTTTAAAGGCTTATCGGCAGATGACCGACCAGAGTATCAAGACAAACTAAAATGGCTGGCGCACAACGTAAACGAAACACCCTCTTCAGTTCTCAAAGAATTAGAGGAGTTTCCAAGTATTCAGTTTGGATATGAAACAGCTTTGTCCTCCCTAAGATCGGAGAATCCATTTCAAATCTTTCCATCTAAATTTTCAAAAGGACTAGACTCCATTCCCATTAATGGGTTGGTATGGATGGGTAGTATCGGATTTATGAAAAAACAGATCAGGGAAAAAATCGACAGCGGTTTCAATTGTATCAAATTGAAAATTGGTGCCCTTGAATTTTCTGAAGAACTAAATTTACTAGCTTCCATTAGAAAAGACTATTCAAAAAATGACCTGGAACTGAGAGTGGACGCCAATGGTGCCTTTGCACCTCAAGAAGCACTTGATAAATTGAAGCGACTGGCGGACTTTGGCCTACATTCTATAGAGCAGCCCATAAAAGCAGGGCAATGGGAACAAATGGCCGAGCTATGTGCGTCTTCTCCCCTTGATATTGCGCTAGATGAAGAATTAATAGGTATTTTTAACCCGGAGCTCAAATATAAACTCTTGCAACGTATTAGGCCCAATTATATTATTCTTAAACCTGCTTTGGTCGGAGGGTTTAAAGGAAGTGAAGAATGGATTGATTTAGCTGAATCTCTCAATATCGGGTGGTGGATCACCAGCGCCTTAGAAAGCAATATTGGGCTCAATGCTATAGCTCAGTGGACCTATGAACTTAACACAAAGGCAATACAAGGCTTAGGTACAGGGTCACTTTTTAGCAATAATTTTGACAGTCCGCTCATTGTATCACAGGGAAAACTGCACTACCAGCCAGAATTAGACTGGGAGCTTAATTTTTAAATATGAATTACATACAACAAGCATTTAAAGTACAACACGAATGGTGGCGTTATCTCCTTGGTGCCTTAATGGTATTTGTGGGCATTGGTATTTTCTCGGTACCTCATGTGGCAGCCATATTTTTAAAGCAGTTGAAAGGGGAGGCAGACATGAGCCGGATGGAGGATTTAAACTATTTGATGACCCTGTTCGATCCCAATCTTAACCTTGTATTTTTACTTTTGCCATTTGTTGGTGGCTTTGTTTTTTTATTGCTTTCAGTGAGGGTAATTCACAAACAGAGTTTGAGGTCACTCACCACATCCAGGGATAAAATAGACTGGAAACGTGTATTTACCATCTTTCTTATCTGGGGGACGCTCTCTTCATCCATGGTCGTGATAGATTATCTTATCTCTCCTGAAAACTATGTGAATAACTTTGATGCTGGAAAATTTGCAATTCTTGCGGTGATCGCCCTTCTGCTGATTCCAATACAAACATCTTGTGAAGAATATATTTTCAGAGGATATTTAATGCAGGGAATAGGAGTACTGGCAAAAAACAAATGGTTGCCGCTATTGATCACTTCTGTGAGCTTTGGCCTTTTACACATATCCAACCCCGAAGTTGATAAACTAGGGTCCATTATTCTCATATATTACATTGGAACTGGTTTTTTTCTGGGGATTATGACCTTGATGGATGAAGGTCTGGAACTGGCAATTGGTTTCCATGCAGCAAACAACCTGTTTACTGCATTGCTTGTGACGGCAGACTGGACCGCTTTTCAAACTTATTCCATACTGAAAGACATATCCGACCCAACAGAAGCTACCATAAGTGATATTTTTGTTCCGGTCTTTGTTATTTTCCCAATAATTCTGCTTGTACTATCTAAGATTTATAAATGGTCTGACTGGCGAAATAAATTGTTAGGACCCGTTGAGGAACCTGAGGCAAAAGATTATAAAATACTTGAATAATGACACCTGAATACGATAAGGTACACAACCGATTTAAATTTAACGGACTACACTTTAGTCATGATGAACTAAAGGAGGTGGCCTACAGCCTTATTAAGGAGGGAGAGCCTTATGAGAAAATAACCGGTGATTTTTTAATTGATTGGTTAAATAATAAAGACCATCTCTATGTCAAGACCTCAGGATCAACAGGGCAACCAAAGACAGTAAAGCTTATGAAACAGGCTATGGTGAATTCTGCTATTGCAACTGGAGATTTTTTTGGACTCCAGCCTGGAGATAAGGCCATCGACTGTCTTCCAAGTCATTTTATTGCGGGTAAAATGATGCTGGTAAGGGCCATGATATTAGGGTTGGAAATTGACTGTGTAGAGCCTGTAGCCCAGCCCGTATTTGACTATGAAAAGGAGTACGATTTCTGTGCCATGATTCCCCTTCAGTTGAAAAATACGCTAGACTACACCTACAATATCAAAACCATCATAGTGGGTGGTTCCAAAGTTACAAAGCCCTTGCTCAAAAGAATAGCACAATGCCCAAATCGGTTTTTTGAAACCTATGGGATGACAGAGACCATTACGCATGTTGCGGTAAGACAGATACCTTCAAGAGATCATAAAGGGAATGTTTTGTTTCAGGCGCTACCCAATGTGCGATTTAGTACGGACGATCGAAATTGTCTAGTGATCCATGCACCCAATTTAGTAGAGGAGGATTTAATCACTAATGATATTGTTGAACTTAAAGACAGCAATAACTTTAAGTGGAAAGGTAGATTTGATAATGTGGTTAATTCAGCAGGACTTAAGTTATTTCCGGAAGAAATTGAAGATAAACTTCAGGTCCTTATCAATAACAGATATATCGTTACTGGAATTGAAGATGCAGAATTAGGAGAGAAACTAGTACTTCTCGTAGAGAATACGAAGCTCGATACTGTTAGCCTGATGGAGGATATAAAAAAGCTTTCGACCTTAAATAAACACGAAGTACCTAAAAGTATCATTTTGTTGGAACAGTTTGTTGAAACCGTTAACGGCAAAATTCAACGTGCAAAAACACTTCAGGCGGCCATGAATAAAGCTCGTTAAAATAAAAAAAACCCGAAGACATACCTTCGGGTTTATTATTCATAAAATAGTTTCTGTTTTCTAACCTTCTGCGGCAAGATTCTTCATTTCTTCTTCAATCATTTCGTAGAACTCATCAATCTTCGGAAGTACCACAATACGCGTTCTTCTATTAGTGGCGCGGTTTTCTGCCGTATCATTTGGAACCAATGGCTGGAATTCTCCTCTTCCTGCTGCAATAAGCTTAGATGACTGCACACCTAACTCCTCCAGTACTCTTACTACCGAGGTGGCACGCTTTACACTAAGATCCCAGTTGTCTAAAAGCGGAGGTTTGTTATACGGTACGTTATCTGTATGAGACTCTACCATACATTCAAAATTTGGTTTTCCATTCACCACAGTAGCTACTTTTCCAAGAACTTCCTTGGCACGCTCAGATACGGTATAACTTCCAGTCTTAAACAGAAGTTTATCAGCAATAGAGATAAAAACGACTCCCTTCTCAACATTTACTTCAATATCCGGATCATTTATACCCACCTCTTTCTTTAAGCTGGTGACCAATGCAAGAGTCACGCTGTCTTTTTTGGTAAGCGCATCCTGCAGTCTTGAAATTTTCTTGTCTTTTTCTTTAATGCTCTCCAAAGTTTTCTCGACATAGAGACAGCCTTTGGCAGAAAGAACCTGTAGATTGTCATTTGCCTTTCTCAAGTCTGCCACTTGTTCTCTTAAGCCTTCGAGTCTGGCCTGAGCTGCTGCTTCATCGGCAAGACACTTGTTAAGTTTAACAGTTGCGGAATTTAAAAGGTCTTCGGTTTCTTGCTGTTTAGCTTCTAGTGCCGCATATTCTTTCTTTGAAACACATGAGGCAAGGGTGAAGGCCTGTCTCTTATACACATCTCCGAGCCCACGAGACCGAGGCTGAT
>CAWZYX010000094.1:0-12370 GCA_963966315.1 uncultured Winogradskyella sp.
CCTTATGAAGCAATTGAAAGATTTATTGTACAGGGTTAATATTGAAGCGGTTACCGGTTCAACAGCCATCGATATCAATAAGATCGAATTTGATTCACGAAAAATAACTGATGGTGATGTGTTTGTTGCCATAGTCGGTACCCAGGCAGACGGGCATCAGTACATTCCAACTGCTGTCAGGAATGGCGTCAGAGCAATTATTTGTGAGCAATTGCCTGATGACATCCAGGAGAACGTCACCTATGTACAAGTGGGTAATAGTAATGAGGCACTGGCCTTTATGGCTGCCAATTATTACGATAACCCCTCCGAGAATTTAAAACTAGTTGGGGTGACCGGAACCAACGGAAAGACCACTGTAACATCCCTGTTGTACCAGTTGTTCAAACGAGCAGGTTACAAAGTGGGATTGTTATCTACGGTAAAGGTACTGGTTGATGAAGTCGCTTATGAAGCCACGCACACAACTCCAGATTCACTTTCTATAAATGCCTATCTAAAGAAGATGAACGATGTAGGGGTGGAGTTTTGTTTTATGGAGGCTAGTTCGCATGGAATCCATCAGAAACGAACAGCCGGGCTCAAATTTGAAGGTGCCATCTTTACCAACTTATCCCATGACCATCTGGATTATCATAAAACTTTTGCAGCGTACAGAGATGCTAAAAAGGAGCTGTTTGATCAATTGCCAAAGTCCGCGTTTTCACTCGTCAATACTGATGATAAAAACGGGTTGGTGATGCTTCAGAATACCAAATCGAGAAAATTCACCTATGCCCTTAAGGGTTATGCGGATTACAGGGTGAAAGTTTTGGAGAACCAGTTCAGTGGATTATTGCTCAAGATCAACGAGCATGAGGTATGGACCAAACTAGTGGGTGATTTTAATGCATACAACATTCTGGCCATATATGCAGCTTCAGATCTGCTAGGCCTGCCTGAGGAGGATAGCCTAAGAATTATAAGTGAGTTGGATAGCGTGAGTGGACGATTTCAGTACCTCATTGGGGATAATGGAATTACGGCGGTTGTGGACTATGCCCACACGCCGGATGCATTGCAAAATGTGTTGCAAACCATCAATGCCATTCGAACACAGAATGAATCGCTCATCACAGTAGTGGGTTGCGGTGGAGACCGGGATGCTCAAAAAAGACCTGAAATGGGTAAGATCGCAGCCTCGCTTAGTTCTCAGGTCATTTTTACCAGTGACAATCCCCGAACGGAGGACCCTAAAAAAATCATAGATCAGATGGAGGCCGGAGTGGAACCTCAGGACTATAAAAAGATACTGGCGATAACCGATCGAGAGCAGGCGATTAAAACAGCTTGTAAAATGGCGAATCCAAATGACATCATTTTAATTGCTGGAAAGGGTCATGAGGACTACCAGGAGATCAATGGTGTACGCACTCATTTTAATGATTTTGAGAAAGTAAGTCAGTTGTTGAGTGATGACAAGGATTAAAGTAAACGTGTAATTACATAAAACCAAAAAGCAGAATGCTGTATTACTTATTCCAATATTTAGAACAAGAGTTTCAATTTCCAGGAGCTTCTCTTTTTGGCTACATCACCTTTAGAGCTGCGCTCGCAATTATATTATCCCTCTTGATTTCAACCATTTTTGGGAAACGCATTATCAATTTCCTGAGAAAGAAACAAGTGGGCGAAACCATACGCGACCTTGGTCTGGAAGGACAAGTAGAAAAAGCTGGAACACCAACCATGGGTGGGTTGATCATAATTGTCGCAACCCTGATCCCGGTGCTGCTTCTTTCCAAGCTAGACAACATATACATCATTCTTCTTCTGGTAACGACGGTCTGGATGGGGGCCATTGGTTTTATTGACGATTACATCAAGAAATTTAAAAACGATAAGGAGGGTCTGAAAGGAAAGTTTAAGGTGTTGGGCCAGATCGGTCTGGGTATCATTGTAGGCGCTACCCTCTATTTCAGTAACGATGTGACCATGAAGGAAAAGCTGCCTTTGGTAGAGCAGCAGCAACTACTGGAGCAAAACCCCAAGATTGAAAAAGCAAAGCTATTTGGCGATGAGATCAAATCGACCAAAACGACCATTCCGTTTGTAAAAAATAACGAATTCGACTATGCAGACCTGATTACATGGATCAATCCAAATCTCAAGAACTATGCGTGGATCGTATTTATACTGGTAACCATTTTTATCATTACAGCTGTTTCCAACGGGGCTAATCTCACTGACGGGATCGACGGTCTTGCGGCAGGCTCGTCTGCCATTATTGTGCTTACTCTGGGCATATTTGCTTTTGTTTCCGGTAACATCATATTCTCAGAGTATCTCAACATCATGTACATACCCAGAGTTGAAGAGATCACAATTTACATCACCGCCTTTGTGGGAGCACTTATTGGGTTTTTATGGTACAATACCTATCCCGCTCAGGTCTTTATGGGCGATACCGGAAGCCTTACTATAGGTGGGATCATCGCTGTGATTGCCATAGCTGTTCGAAAAGAATGGTTGATACCGGTTTTGTGCGGGATTTTCCTTGCAGAAAACCTATCAGTGGTCATGCAGGTGAGTTATTTCAAGTACACACGAAAAAAGTATGGTGAGGGGAAAAGAATATTCAAGATGTCTCCATTGCATCACCACTATCAGAAACTGGGATATCACGAGAGTAAAATTGTCACACGCTTTTGGATTGTTGGGATCCTGCTAGCAATCATCACTATTGTCACACTGAAGGTACGCTAATGAATAGGAAAAAAGGAGATCATTTATGCAGTACAAACGATTAATCGTGTTAGGAGGAGGAGAAAGTGGTGTAGGTGCAGCCATTTTAGGAAAGGTACAGGGTTTTAAGGTCTTAGTATCCGACCAGGGACTGATAAAAGGTCCGTATAAAGACGTTCTTATAAATCATGAAATTGAGTGGGAGGAACAGGGTCACTCATTGGAAAAGATGTTTGGTGCAGACCTGGTGGTCAAAAGTCCAGGTATACCCGATACAGTACCAGTTGTTATGTCTTTGAGGTCTAGGGACATCCCTGTGATATCAGAAATTGAATTTGCTTCCAGATACACAAATGCTAGGATTGTGGCCATAACAGGAAGTAATGGAAAAACCACTACGGCAACACTGACTCATCACATATTAAAGAACGAACTGGATGTTGCGTTGGTGGGAAATATTGGCGACAGTTTTGCGAAATCCGTAGCCGAATCAACTCATTTCAACTATGTGGTGGAAGTGAGCAGCTTTCAGCTGGATGGGACGGTACATTTTAAGCCAAAAATTGCAGTGCTTACTAATATCACTCCAGATCACCTCGATCGCTACGATTATCAGTTTGAAAAGTACATCGCTTCAAAATTCAGGATCGTGGAAAATCAAACAGAGGAGGATTATTTCATTTACGACGACGATGATCCGGTCATCAGAAAATGGATCCCGCAATTTCAGATAAAGTCAAAAAAACTGCCTTTTTCCTTAGAAAATAAACTAGAGGAAGGGGCTTATTTCAAAGAAGATAAAATTATTATAACGATAGCTAATAACCAGATAATTATGCCAACATCAAATCTTGCCTTAGAGGGAAAACACAACATTAAAAATGCCATGGCGGCATCAACGGTGGCCAGCCTGCTTAAAATACGAAAGCAAACCATACGCGAATCCCTGGAAAATTTTCAAGGGGTAGAACATCGTCTTGAACATGTTTTACGGATTAATAAAGTACAATACATCAATGACTCCAAAGCCACTAATGTCAACGCTACCTATTTTGCCCTTGAGAGTATGGATTCACCAACGGTTTGGATCGTTGGCGGAGAGGACAAAGGCAATGACTATAAGGAATTATTTCCATTTGTCAATGAGAAGGTGAAAGCTATTGTATGTCTGGGCAAAGACAATAAAAAACTAATGGAAACTTTTGGAAATATGGTAGATATTATCGTTGAAACCCAATTTATGAGCGAAGCTGTAAAGATCGCTTATAAGGTGGCCGAATCCGGTGATAATGTGCTTCTTTCACCGGCCTGTGCCAGTTTCGATCTGTTTGAGAATTATGAGGACCGGGGCAGACAGTTTAAGGAGGCGGTTCGGAACCTATAAATGAACAATATGAATTTATTCCAACAAATTAAAGGGGACCGGCTCATTTGGGCCATCGCCACCTTGTTGGCAATTTTTTCTTTTCTGCCTGTATACAGTGCTGCCAGTAACCTGGCATATACCAGCGGTTCAGGAAACACTTTTTCTTATTTGGTAAAGCATTTTATGCATTTGTTGCTCGGGTTTTCCATCATGTTTGCTGTGCACAAAGTTCCTTACAAATACTTTAGGGGTCTCTCTATGGTGATGCTTCCAATAGTTATGGTACTGCTGGTTATAACAGTGCTCCAGGGCACAACCATCGATGGGGCAAATGCCAGCCGGTGGATCCAAATTCCAATTATTGGAATGTCTTTTCAAACCTCTACGCTTGCAGCCGTGGTGTTAATGGTATATGTTGCCAGATACCTTTCCAAGATCAGCACAAAAACAGTACGGTTTAAAGAGACGATCCTTCCTTTATGGGTACCTGTGTTTCTGGTGTTGGCGCTTATTTTGCCGGCAAATTTTTCCACTACGGCCATTTTGTTTTCTATGGTGATGCTCTTGTCGTTTATTGGAGGCTATCCCATTCGTTATTTGCTCTTTATTGTGGGTGTGGGTGCCTTAGGGCTGGTATTTTTTGTACTCATCGCCAAGTCTTTTCCGGAGGCTATGCCAAATAGGATAGACACCTGGATGAGCAGGATCGAGAGTTTTGCCGATGGGACCCAAACGGAGGAAGACTACCAGATAGAGCGCGCAAAAATTGCTATTGCCAATGGTATAACTCCGGTGGGGCCGGGTAAAAGTATACAGAAGAATTTTTTACCCCAGTCTTCGTCGGATTTCATTTTTGCCATTATCATTGAAGAATACGGATTGTTTGGAGGTCTTTTTCTCCTCATAATGTATTCGTGGTTGTTGTTTCGACTGGTGATTGTGGCTCAGAACGCAGAAACAGTATTCGGAAAGCTCCTGGTGCTTGGAGTGGGGCTACCCATCGTATTTCAGGCATTGATCAATATGGCTGTAGCGGTGGAACTCTTTCCTGTAACGGGCCAGACCTTGCCTTTGATTAGTAGTGGAGGAACCTCCATTTGGATGACTTGTATGGCGATTGGAATTATTTTGAGCGTGAGTGCCAAACGGCAGGAGATCAAGGAATCCGAGGAAAGAGAGGAAAATCCATTGGAAATACTGTCAGAAACGATTTAGATTTGAAGATAGATCAAAAGACATATCGCTTTATTTTATCCGGAGGAGGGACTGGGGGACATATCTATCCTGCTATTGCAATTGCCAACGAGCTTAAAAGAAGGCATCCTGATGCTCAATTTCTCTTTGTTGGTGCTCGAGATCGGATGGAAATGGAGAAGGTGCCCAAAGCAGGCTACCAGATTGAAGGCTTGTGGATCTCAGGTATACAACGGAAATTAACACTAAAAAATCTAGCTTTTCCTTTTAAACTGCTTTCCAGTCTGATTAGGGCAGGATCGATCATCAGGAGATTCCAACCCAGTGTGGCTATCGGTACAGGCGGTTTCGCAAGCGGACCTCTTTTGCAGATGGCTATCAGAAAAGGGGTGCCAACACTCATTCAGGAGCAAAATTCCTTTCCCGGGATCACCAACAAGCTATTGGGAAAAAAGGCAGATACGATTTGTGTGGCCTATGAAGGAATGGCAGATTACTTCCCAAAGGACAAAATAAAACTCACAGGTAATCCCATACGTCAGGATTTAATCGTTTTAGAGCCAGACAGCGTATCAGCTAAAAAGGCACTACGGTTGGATCACAATAAAAATTGTCTGTTGGTGCTGGGAGGAAGTTTAGGCGCCAGAAGAATCAACCAGCTCATAGAAGCTCATCTCCATCTGTTCAGTGAACATCGGATTGAGCTGGTATGGCAGTGTGGGTCGCTCTACTTTGAAGAGTACAGTAAATACAACCAAAGAGAGAATGTCTCGGTGAAGGCATTTATAGATGATATGAAAACGGTCTATGCAGCAGCTGATATGATCATTTCGCGATCAGGGGCAATTTCGGTTTCGGAACTCTGTGTAGTCGGAAAACCGGTACTTTTTATTCCCTCGCCAAACGTTGCTGAAGACCACCAGACAAAAAATGCAAAAGCAATTGCCGATAAAGGAGCAGCTTTGTACCTCCCCGAATCGGATCTGGATGAAAAGTTTGAGGAGGTATTCCTTAAGCTGTTGGAAAATAAAGACCTCCGGCAAGAATTATCACAAAAGATCAAAAGACTTGCAAAAGAGAATGCAACGGTGGAGATCGTTGACGAAATTGAAAAACTGTTAAGCTAGGTGGATTTAGATCGATACAGTCATATATACTTAATTGGAATAGGTGGGATAGGGATGAGTGCACTTGCGCAGTACTTCCATGCTGAAGGAAAGTCTGTGGCAGGATACGATAGAGTGTCTTCAGATATCACCCGTCAATTGACCGATAAGGGAATAGCTGTCCATTATGAGGACGACCCGAAGTGCATCCACTCAGATTTTAAAGACAGGGAGGTCACGCTTATCATTTACACACCCGCCATTCCAAAAGATCATCAGGAGCTCAACTATTTTAAACAAAATAGATTCAAGGTGAGCAAAAGAGCAGAGGTGCTAGGGGCTATTACGCGTAACACCTTTTGTTTTGCCATAGCTGGCACCCATGGTAAAACCACTACCACCTCCATTGTTGCCCATTTGCTCAAACAGTGCAATGCGAGTTTTTCTGCATTTCTGGGTGGAATCAGTGAAAACTACAACAGCAATTTGATCTTAAACGGTACCGCTATTTCTGTGGTTGAGGCCGATGAGTTCGATCGTTCCTTTCTCACCCTTTCACCGGATTATGCATGTATCACTTCTATGGATGCCGATCATCTGGATATTTACGGAACAGATGATGCGATTAAAGCCTCTTTTAAAGACTTTACCAAATGCGTAAAACAAGGTGGTAAGCTCTTTGTAAAAGAGGGGCTTGAGCTCTCGGGTATTACCTACGGCCTGGAAGGTGATGCCGACTATAGCGCCCAAAACATCCGGATAGATCACGGGACTTACATATTCGATTTTAAAACCCCTAAGGGTACATATAAAGATTTTAAATTTAACCTACCTGGTAGACATAATTTGTCGAATGCCATTATAGCCTTGGCGATGACTGCAGAATATGGCTTCCCTCAGCCGCAGCTCGCCAAAGCTTTAGCATCTTACACAGGGGTTAAACGTCGATTTACAACCCATATTAAAACCGAGGAATTGGTGTATATCGATGACTATGCTCATCATCCCCAGGAGATCAAAGCCGTGTATGAAGCGGTGCGAGAGATGTATCCTCATCAACAGATCATGGCTATTTTTCAGCCACATTTATACTCAAGGACAAGAGATTTTGGAAAGGAATTTGCTCAGGTACTGTCCTTATTTGACAAAGTAATCTTACTGGAGATCTATCCCGCAAGGGAGGCGCCCATTAAAGGGGTTTCATCGTCGTGGCTGTTGGAGATGATTGAGAATCCGAATAAAAAACTAGTAGGCAAAGAGCATTTTGCTAATGACATCGTACAGAATGAAGCGGATGTATTTGTAACCATGGGAGCTGGGGACATAGGAGAAGAAGTAAGTAAGCTTAAAAATACATTACTGCGTGGGGTATAAGAAGAATATATTAAAAATCGTATTGGTTCTCCTCCTTTCAGGAGCACTTTATGCCTTTGCCAGTGCTCGCAATGCGGAGCGCCCTATTCAAACGCTTAAGGTTTATTTTACAGGTGATAACAACTTGTTTTTAACCCAGAGTTCTGTTAGTAAATTGTTAATACAAAATCAAGGGCCCCTTACAGATAAGGCCAAAAGAATTATAGATTTGAACGAGCTGGAGGTGGCCCTCAAATCAAACCGGATAATAAAGGAAGCGGAGGTTTTTATGTCTGTAACGGGTGAGCTTATTGCAGAGATTGAACAGAAAAGACCGATAGCGAGAATGCTTTCAGAGAACATCTATGTAGATGAAACAGGGACATGGATGCCTTTATCTAAGAATTATTCTGCACGAGTGCCATTGGTAACCGGACAAATAGATACATCGGATTTAAGACCTGTGTATCGGATTGCCCGATGGGTCGATCAAAATGCGTTTTTAAAAGAACACATTACCGAGATTCATCAAACCTCAGGCGCTGAGTTCAATTTAAGGCTCAGAGGGAACGACATCGTGGTGGAGTTAGGGGATACCACTGAGTTAGGTACGAAATTTAATAATCTTAAGGCCTTTTATCAAAAAGCCATTAAGGATGATATAATTGAACAATACACCAAATTAAATCTGAGGTTTACAAGTCAAGTTATTTGTACCAAAAAGTAAAACATGGATAAACAAACAATTGCTGTAGGGCTTGATATCGGAACAACCAAGATCGTTGCCATGATTGGACGTAAAAACGAATATGGTAAAGTGGAAATTCTCGGTCTGGGAAAATCTAAAAGCCTGGGTGTTCACAGAGGAGTGGTAAACAATATTACCCAAACGATTCAGTCGATCCAACAGGCAGTTCAGGAGGCTGAAGCTGGCGCTTCTGAACAAATCAAAGAGGTGACTGTTGGCATTGCCGGTCAGCATATTAGAAGTCTACAACACAGCGATTACATCACACGGCCCAATTCAGATCAGGTCATTGATGCCGAAGATATTGACCGTCTTATCAATCAGGTTCACAAATTGGTGATGCTTCCTGGAGAAGAGATTATTCATGTGTTGCCTCAGGAATACAAGGTGGACGGACAGGCAGAGATCAAGGAGCCCATTGGAATGTATGGAGGGAGGCTTGAAGCGAATTTCCATGTAGTAGTTGGTCAGGTGTCATCTATTCGAAATATTGGGCGTTGCGTCAAGAGTTCCGGGCTGGAACTAGAGGGCATTACCCTTGAACCACTGGCCTCGGCCAATGCTGTTCTTAGTCAGGAAGAAAAGGAAGCAGGTGTTGCCCTCATCGATATTGGTGGCGGAACTACTGATCTTGCCGTTTTTAAAGACGGTATTATCAGGCACACTGCCGTGATCCCTTTTGGTGGTAATGTGATCACCGAAGACATCAAAGAAGGCTGTTCCATCATTGAAAAACAGGCAGAATTGCTAAAGATCAAATTTGGGTCGGCATGGCCTGGGGAGAACAAGGACAATGAAATTGTTTCCATCCCCGGATTAAGGGGTCGTGACCCTAAGGAGATCACCTTAAAAAATCTGTCTAAGATCATTCATGCCAGAGTTGTTGAAATCATTGAGCAAGTATATGTTGAGATTAAGAATTACGGTCATGAGGAACAAAAGAAGAAACTCATTGCCGGGATCGTTCTCACGGGCGGAGGTAGTCAGCTCAAACACTTGAAGCAACTGGTAGAATACATTACAGGAATGGATACCAGAATAGGCTATCCTAATGAGCATATCGCCGGTGATAGCGATGAAGAGATCGCAAGTCCATTGTATGCAACAGCGGTCGGTTTAGTGATGGATGGATTAAAACGCCAGGAGCGTCAGATCCGAGTTCACGAAGCTGAAGTGATCAATGAACAGGAAGAAAATACACCTGAGGGTGCAGATGCTGAAAATAGCTCACATATGGAAAGGCCAAAGGAACGAAAAACCTTCTTAGACAAACTCACAGAACGTGTCAAAGAATTTTTAGATAACGCAGAATAAATAATTAGTCCAAAAACCCCATAATTATCAGTCAATATGAGCAACAACAACGATTTTGAAAATATCGCTTTTGATCTCCCTAAAAACCAGTCTAATGTCATTAAGGTCATAGGCGTTGGTGGTGGCGGTAGTAATGCCATCAATCATATGTTTCAACAAGGCATTAAAGGCGTGGATTTTGTCATTTGCAATACCGATGCTCAGGCACTACAGAACAGCGGTGTTCCTAATAAAATACAATTGGGAGTGAACTTAACCGAAGGACTTGGTGCAGGGGCCAATCCTGAAGTGGGTGAAAAGGCTGCCGTTGAGAGTTTGGACGACATCAAACGCATGTTGGATACCAATACCAAAATGGTGTTTATCACTGCCGGAATGGGCGGAGGAACAGGAACGGGAGCTGCTCCGATCATCGCCAAAATGGCCAAGGAAATGAACATTCTTACCGTAGGGATCGTCACCATGCCCTTCCAGTTTGAAGGCAAAATGCGGAATGAGCAGGCGCAGCGAGGGATTGCCAACCTAAGACAGCATGTAGACTCGCTTATTGTCATCAACAACAATAAGCTTAGGGAGGTGTACGGTAATCTTGGGTTCAAAGCCGGCTTTTCCAAGGCAGATGAGGTCCTTTCGACTGCTTCGAGAGGAATTGCCGAGGTGATCACACACCATTACACACAGAATATAGATTTAAGGGATGCTAAAACCGTATTGAGCAACAGCGGAACGGCCATTATGGGGTCTGCGGTGGCTTCGGGTCAAACAAGAGCCCAGGAAGCCATCATGAAGGCTTTGGATTCTCCCTTATTAAATGATAACAAAATCACCGGTGCGAAGAATGTCCTTTTACTTATCGTTTCGGGATCGCAGGAAATAACCATAGATGAGATTGGTGAGATCAACGATCATATTCAGGATGAAGCTGGCTATGGAGCCAACATCATTATGGGTGTTGGTGAAGACGAAGCACTTGAGGAGTCCATTTCTGTGACGATTATTGCCACCGGTTTTAACATCGATCAGCAAAATGAAATTTCTAATACGGAAGCGAAGAAAGTAATTCATTCCCTGGAAGACGATGCCAGTGAAGATCGAAATGTGGAGGCAGAACCTCCAATCATTACTCCTGATATTGTACTGGAGGAGAAGGAAGAGACCATTGTACATACGCTTGAGGAAGACAGTACCGAGGTGGAACCTGAGTTGGAGAGTGACTTAATTCCCACTACAGCAGAAATTAGAAACATCCATGTGATCTACGACGAAGTACTTGATGTGGAAGAGTCTACAAATGATTTTATCATATCCTCAAAGGTAGAGGAGCCTGAGGAAGAACACATGGGCAATACCGAATCTGAGGAACAAATAAGCCTGACGTTTGATTTGCCCATCACCAATACCAAAAAGGATCAGGAAGAGTCCAAGGATAAGATTCTGTTTCAATTGGATGACGACGTTAAGGAAATGTCCGTGAATGAGCCTATTGAGATCATCCCGATAACAGAGGCCAATGCAGATGGGGAGAAGCGCTACACCCTGGAAGAGTACGAAACCTTTGAATCTTCATTAAATGCGGCAAGCCCTGACACCAAAACACAGGATGAGGTGATCTTTGAAAAAAAGACCCTACCGGCAGAGGAGGAACAAAGAGATCCTGAAGAGGAGATCGATCCTTTCAATACGCCTATTTCGGAGCTCATGAAGGCCAGAGCAGATGAACGTCGTCGCATGATGAAGGATTTCAATTACAAGTTCAATAACGCCAAGATCGACGAGATTGAAAAGGAACCAGCATACAAGAGGCAGGGTGTCAACTTAGACCAGGCACAGCATTCATCGGAGGAAAATAACTCCCGGATGTCGCTTGGTACCGATGACAATGACGATCTTCAGCTTCGGAGTAATAACTCCTTCTTACACGACAATGTAGACTAGGAGTCTGCTTAAACCATATTTGGTCCCGGTAATACGATGTGTTATCGGGATTTTATGTTTTACATACTGCTTTTCTTTAGTATCTTCGCACTCCTATAGACACATCATGAGTTTACAAACTGAAATAATGGCGGCTATGAAAACCGCGATGAAGGAAAAGGATCAGGTGGCACTGCAAGCGCTGAGAGCGATAAAGTCAGAGATCTTACTTGCCCAGACATCGGGCAGTGGAAGTGACCTATCTGAAGCAGATGAGATCAAGATACTTTCCAAACTGGTGAAGCAACGAAAGGACAGTGCTGAAATATTTACTGAGCAGAATAGAAATGATCTGGCAGAACCGGAACTCTTACAGGCAGAAGTGATTGCTAGGTTCCTACCGGCCCAACTAGATCGTGAAGAGGTTGAAGCAGCAGTAGATAAAATCATTGAAAAGGTCGGTGCCTCAAGTATGAAGGACATGGGCAAGGTAATGGGGATGGCTAATAGAGAACTTGCTGGTAAAACGGATGGAAAAACCATCGCAGAGATCGTAAAGTCAAAATTGTCCTAAAGAAATAAATGGCCTCGTAGTTCAACCTGCCTCGACTGAAGCTTGCCTAGACCGAGGAACGAGGGCTGGTCAGGCAA
>CAWZYX010000095.1:0-11848 GCA_963966315.1 uncultured Winogradskyella sp.
AATTCCGCTACCAACGATTGTAAAATCGACATTTGCTAACCAGCCATTTCTTTCCCAATATGATAAATTCATCATTAAAAAAGCCCCTCTGAATGGGGGCATATTGTTAGTCTTCCTGAGGAGCTATTTTAAAGTCCTCCATAAATTTAGTGGTGTAATTACCCGCCAGATAATCAGGGTGGTCCATCAGCTGCCTGTGAAATGGAATGGTCGTTTTAATCCCTTCAATCACAAACTCATCCAATGCACGCTTCATTTTATTGATCGCCTCTTCACGGGTTTGAGCGGTAGTGATGAGTTTTGCGATCATGGAGTCGTAATTTGGTGGGATCACATAACCTGCGTAGACGTGGGTGTCTAGCCTAACCCCATGTCCTCCCGGGGCATGTAGGGTCGTAATCTTACCAGGTGAGGGTCGAAATTCGTTGTACGGGTCCTCAGCGTTGATCCTGCACTCAATGGAATGCAAATTTGGGGTATAGTTTTTTCCGGAAATGGGAACTCCTGCCGCTACCAGGATTTGTTCACGAATCAGATCAAAATCAATAACCTGCTCGGTAATGGGATGTTCCACCTGAATTCTTGTATTCATTTCCATGAAATAAAAATTGCGGTTTTTATCAACAAGAAACTCAATGGTTCCTGCTCCTTCGTATTTGATATATTCTGCCGCCTTTACAGCTGCTTTTCCCATCTTATCCCGCAAGCGCTTGGTCATAAAAGGAGAGGGCACCTCTTCTGTCAACTTCTGATGTCTTCGTTGGATAGAACAATCACGCTCAGACAAATGACATGCAAGGCCTCTGGAATCGCCAATTATTTGAATTTCGATATGTCTAGGTTCTTCAATGAGCTTTTCCATGTACATATCATCATTTCCAAATGCTGCTTTGGACTCCTGCCTGGCCGAATCCCATGCTGCTTTCAAATGTTCTTCCTTCCAAACAGCACGCATTCCTTTACCGCCGCCTCCAGCAGTTGCTTTGAGCATGACTGGATATCCTATCTTAGTGGCGATCTTTTTACATTCTTCAAAGTCTTCAATGATTCCATCACTCCCTGGCACACATGGAACCCCGGCAGCCTTCATTGTAGCCTTGGCGGTTGCCTTGTCGCCCATTTTAGAAATCATTTCTTCTGAAGCTCCGATGAACTTAATTCCATGTTCCTCACAAATCTTTGAAAATTTTGCATTCTCGGACAAAAAACCATATCCCGGATGGATTGCATCGGCATTAGTAATCTCGGCGGCAGCAATGACGTTAGACATTTTTAAATATGACTCCGGGCTGGGTGGTGGCCCAATACACACAGCTTCGTCCGCAAATTTTACGTGCAAACTATCAGCGTCTGCTGTAGAATAAACAGCAACGGTCTTAATCCCCATTTCCTTACAGGTTCTAATCACACGAAGTGCAATTTCACCCCTGTTGGCAATCAATATTTTCTTGAACATTTTTAATACGCATTTGAAGATTAGAATCCAACTAGCGTTGAATTACACACCAATTATAAGCTTAAATGGCTAAGCTGGGTCAACCAAAAATAAAGGCTGGTCAAATTCCACAGGGGTGGCATCATCTACAAGTACCTTTACGATTTTACCTGTGACTTCCGACTCAATCTCATTAAATAGCTTCATCGCTTCGATCACACACAGGACATCGCCTTCTTTAATTTCTGTACCTACCTCAACAAAAACGGGTTTGTCCGGTGCCGGCTTTCTGTAAAAGGTTCCTATAATTGGGGACTTGATCGTGAGGTATTTTGATTCGTCAGAACCCGCTGGAGCTGCAGCTGGCGTCTCGGCAGAGGGTGCTGGTGCAGGCGTACTGGGGGGAGCCTGCTGCACTACTTGCGGTGTGGGAACAGGCATTTGCTGTACGATCGTGGTTTCCGAATCCTGACCTGTTCTGATGGTTATTTTTACGTCTCCGGTTTCCAGCTTCACCTCACTTGCTCCTGATTTGGCAACAAATCGGATCAAATTCTGAATTTCCTTTAAATCCATAATATCGGTTTTGTTAGTTAATTAGTTATAATGTTAATAGGCCCATTTATAATACAATGCGCCCCATGTAAATCCGCCTCCAAAAGCGGCAAAAATCAAATTATCTCCTTTTTTGAGTTGAGACTCGTAGTCACTTAGCAGCAGTGGTAGGGTGGCAGAAGTGGTGTTTCCGTATTTCTCAATATTCATCATAACTTTCTCTTCATCCAACCTTATTCTATGGGCTGTTGCGTCAATAATGCGTTTATTGGCCTGATGAGCCACCAACCAATCTACGTCGTTGTTGGTAAGATTATTTCTTTTAACAACTTTCTCCGCTACATCTGCCATATTGGAAACAGCATTTTTAAACACTGTTTTACCATCCTGAAATACGTAATGGCTACCCTCATGAAAGGTATTCTCAGTAATTGGATAAGAAGATCCACCATACTGAGCCCTTAAAAATTCACGGCCCATGCCATCACTTCTCAGCAATTCATCCTGTACTCCCAGGCCTTCCTCATTGGGCTCAAAAAGAACAGCACCTGCTCCATCACCGAAAATAATGCAAGTAGCGCGATCTTTATAATTTATAAATGAAGAGTTCTTATCCGCTCCAATGAGCAATATTTTCTTATATCTCCCGGACTCAATATAAGCTGAGGCCACGGACATACCATATAAAAAACTAGAGCAAGCCGCTTCAAGGTCAAATGCAAAGGCGTTAACTGCTCCTATTTCTGTTGCGGTAAAGGGTGCTGTTGCGGCAGCTTTCATATCCGGAGTGGCCGTTGCTACGAGAACCAGATCAATTTCCTCAGGATTAAGACCCTTTTTATCAATAAGGTTTTGTGCCGCTTTAATCGCCAAAAAAGAGGTCCCTTTCCCAGGCTCCTTAAGAATTCTGCGTTCCTTTATACCTGTTCTGGTAGTAATCCATTCATCGTTGGTGTCTACCATCGTTTCCAGAATTTGATTGGTTAGCACAAAATCCGGAACATAAGACCCTACAGCTGTAATAGCTGCCGTTATTTTACTCATTATTAGCGTTTAGATTAAAAACTAGATTTCTGACAATTTTTAATTGTTTTTGGTCAAAAACCTCTCCTTTTTGGCAAATAATTCTACAAATTAAGGAGTTTTTGGGTGATTCAGGAAAAAATTATAAAAAAAACGCCCTTAAAAGGGCGTTTTATTATATGCGTGCATAATAGCTATGCTACATTTTCTTCCTGCGTATCGTCTATAAGCACTTGGCCTCTGTAATACAGCTTTCCTTCGTGCCAGTGCGCTCTGTGATACAAGTGTGGCTCACCAGTTGTAGGACAAGTAGCAATTTGCGGAACAGTGGCCTTGTAATGAGTTCTTCTCTTGTCTCTTCTTGTTCTTGAAATTTTTCTTTTTGGATGTGCCATTTTTACTGTTGTTTATCCGTTAATAGTTTTTTTAAAGAATCCCATCTGGGATCCTGATAATCATCATTATTCTCCTGTTTCGATTCCTTATCGGGACTTAGCTCTTTCAATCGATTCAGAATATCTGATTCGAGAGTACCGTCTTCAACACCTGGATGCACTTTTTTAAGGGGCAACGCGAGCACTATCATTTCGTATATATACTGCGCTACGTTAAGCTCGTGTTCTCCATGAGGCAACACTAAAATCTCGTCATTGTCGTCATTGTAGGCCTCTCCGAATTTAACCACCAGTTTTAATGAAGCCTCAACAGGTTGATTAAACGGTTCGTTGGTGAGGTCGCAATTCACATTGACATGCCCTTTCGATTCAAATTCCAGTTCAAGCAAAGTTGTTTTTTTTTCCAGTGTAAGATTCACTAACAACTCTGCATCGTTGAATTCAAGATAGTCTAAGTCTTCAAAGAACGAATTATCAATTTGATAATCAAAATGATGCGTTCCCACTTTCAATCCGGAAAATGAAATGCTATACGCCTTCATTTTTTTCATACGTCCACTCATTTTGAGCGTGCAAATATATAATTTTTTATCTAACCAACAGGAAGTTATCAACAAAAAATGTTAGTGCTATTTACGCTTCACCTCCAGAGGTCTTTTTGAGTAATGCAGGTATTCGTTTCGATTTCTAAAAATTTTGATGGCCATAAAAATGGCTCTCTTAAATGAGCTTTCATCCGCCACTCCCTTTCCGGCGATCTCGTAAGCGGTTCCATGGTCGGGAGAGGTCCTTATTCTCGATAGCCCCGCTGTAAAGTTTACTCCCTCTCCAAAGGTGATTGTTTTAAAGGGTATCAGTCCCTGATCGTGATAAGAGGCGATGACGGCATCAAAATTCTTATAGGCCTTGTTACCAAAAAAGCTGTCAGCAGCATAGGGTCCATACACCAATAGACCTTCATCCCTAAGCCCTTCAAGTGTTGGTATAAGAACTTCATCATCTTCTTTGCCAATGACCCCCTTATCACCAACATGGGGATTTATTGAAAGTACCGCTATTTTTGGTTTGCTCACTCTAAAATCCTGTCTGAGGCTTTCAGTAATGATTTGTAGCTTTGACACAATAAGCTCTTTCGTGATGTGTTCGGGGACCTCTTTAACAGGCACATGATCGGTTAATAAGCCAACCTTTAGCCCATCACTTACCATAAACATCAAGCTCTCTCCTTCCAGCTCCTGCGCCAGATAGTCTGTATGACCCGGAAACTGAAAGTCTTCTGACTGTATATTATACTTGTGAATGGGTGCTGTAACCAATACATCAATTTCGCTGTTTTTCAAGGCTTTAACAGCGGCTTTCAGTGATTGAATGGCATATTTTCCTATTTCCTGATTCTCTTCCCCAAAGTTAATGTCCACATGATCTCGCCACACATTGACCACATTCATTTTGTTGGGACTCACATTACCAATATTTTTTAGTTCAAATAAGTTGACCTTACTTGAGAATTGTTTTTTGAAGTAGCCCATCAGTTTATAGGAGCCGTACACAACAGGGGTACAAAAATCGTACATACGCTGGTCCTCAAACGATTTTAATATAATCTCTGAGCCTATTCCATTGAGATCACCCATGGAGATTCCCACTTTAATTTTATCCTCCTGTTTCATATTTTAGACGTAACTTTGCAAAACATTTAATCTACAAAATTAACTATAAAATCACAGATAATGTTTACCGGAATTATTGAAAGTACTGGGCGGGTTACTAAACTGGTTAAGGAAGGTGACAACCTGCATATCAGCATAGCGTCTGACATAGCTCAGGAACTTAAAATAGACCAAAGCATTGCCCATGACGGTGTGTGCCTAACGGTAGTTGCTATTGATGGGTCTAACTACACGGTTACAGCTATTGAAGAGACCCTGAATAAGACCAAGCTTAGATCTTTGAAAGAAAATGATTTAATAAATCTTGAGCGTGCCATGGTGTTAGGTGCTCGACTCGATGGCCATATCGTCCAGGGGCATGTAGATCAAACCGCTGTTTGTACCGGGGTTGAGACCCTGGATGGCAGCTGGGTCTACCACTTTGAATACGATCCCGGTCTTAGCAATCTCACTATTGAAAAAGGGTCTATTACCGTGAACGGGGTAAGTTTAACGGTGGTTAATTCAAAAAACTCGTCCTTTTCTGTGGCGATTATCCCTTATACTTACGAGCACACCAATTTTAAAACCCTTGAAAAGGGAGATCTGGTTAATTTAGAATTTGATGTGATTGGTAAATACGTGCAGCGCCTTTACGATTTAAGGTCCTGATCCTCTCTAAGAGCTTTGGAAATCTTGTAGGCACCATAAATAAGACCAAAAATGAATAACAGAGGCAAATAGTCATCAATTGGCAGAGGTGGTGTAGGAGGACCTCCTGGTTCCGGTGGTGGTGGGTTATCCGGAAACTGCATAGCAAAGAATGCCTGAGGCCATAGTAAAACCAGGAACAAAAGCAGCATTGAGGCAAAACGCATTATTCTATTCATCATTACAATCTGAGATTGCAGTTATAGCAAGTTGTACCCTCATGACCCATTTAATGTCCAAGGGAATTCAAAAATATAAAAATTTATATGCCGCTCCCTGATTTACACCTCAAATGCAGAATTTTGAGATTAAAGGTAGGAGCAGAACGCTATTGGTGTAAAAATCATTTGTCTGTTTCGCTAAAAACTGCCAATCCAGAAGGTGTTAGCGCCTCGGGTAGTTGAAACCTTGAAAAAGAAAAAAGACCCTGCTTCTACAGGGCCTTTTAAAGAGTTCTGTGGTCTCACCAGGGCTCGAACCTGGGACCCTCTGATTATGAGTCAGATGCTCTAACCAACTGAGCTATGAGACCTTAAGTGACTTGTACTTTGTCAAATCGCTGCAATATTACTACTTATTTTAAAAGCCCCCAAACATTTAGGAGCTAATATCCTGACACAGTTCCACCAGAACGCCATTGGTGGTTTTAGGATGCAGAAATACCACAAGCTTGTTGTCTGCTCCCTTTTTAGGAGTTTCATTGAGTACTGTGAACCCTTCGTTTTTTAAACGCTTTACCTCTGCTTCTATATCTGAAACATCAAATGCAATATGGTGTATGCCCTCCCCTTTCCTTTCAATAAATTTCGTGATTGGGCTGTTTTCATTGGTGCCCTCCAGAAGCTCTATCTTATTTGGACCTACGCCAAAAAAGGCTGTTTTTACCCCTTCAGATTCCACAGCCTCGGTCTTATAGTGTGCTTCACCAAACAATTTTTCGAACAAACTATTGGATTCCTCCAGGTTCTTTACTGCTATTCCTATATGCTCAATTTTTCTCATATCTTCTGACTGATTGTTTTAAGATATCAAAATTACTTTAGGTTTCAACTTGAAACTATGATTTATGTTATTTTTATGTAGTCATTTCAATTTTATGCAGTTCACTCACTAAAGTTTACTTTTGCAATATGGAAGAAACCAACAGGCAGAAAAAAATTGCCGGCATCCTGCAACAGGATCTTGCCGAAATCCTCCAAAATGCCGCTACATCTGGAGGTTTTAGAGGTACTTTGATTTCAGTGACCAAAGTAAAAGTAACAGTAGATCTCTCCATAGCCAAAATTTACCTGAGCGTTTTTCCCAATAAAAGTGCCTCGGAAATTCTTGAAGGCATTAAAGCCAATACAGCCGCAATCAGGCATGATATAGCACAAAAAACGCGCCACCAGTTGAGAAGAATGCCTCAATTAGAGTTTTTTATTGACGACTCAATGGAATACATAGATGGTATAGATCGGTCCCTAAAAGAAGAAGAGAACCCTATTAAAAACCCAGACCTGCTGGATAAGCGCAAAAAATCATAGTTGAATTTTTCACTTTACATCTCAAAGCGGTATTTGTTCTCTAAAAGCAACAATAACGCCATTAATATCATGGGGTTTGTAGCGGCTGCGGGTATTGTGATCTCAGCGGCTGCACTTTTTATTGTGTTGTCCGGATTTGCAGGTTTAAAATCTTACAGCCTGCAATTTATGTCGCTTGTTGACCCCGATCTTAAGCTAACACCGCTATCCGGAAAGTCTTTTTACTGGACCAACGAGGATGCTCTTCGGCTTGAACAGGTCTCTGGTATAGAAGCCATCTCACAAGTAGTGGAAGAGCGTGTTGTTCTTACCTCTGAAAATAAGAATGTGCTAGCCACATTTAAAGGGGTGGACCGCAATTTCAGGCTGGTCACCAAAATTGATTCGAGTATAAGGCGAGGGAGTTGGATAAGCCCTGAAACCAATCAAATTGTATCAGGTTGGGGAATTTCCAATCAACTGGCTTTTGGTGTCCTTGATTTCATGCAACCCCTTACTCTTTACGTTCCCAAGCCAGGCAAGGGACAGATTACCTCTTCAAAGGGGGCTTATAATTCCATATTGGTCTCAAATATAGGCCTGGTGGATATCAATGAGGAAATGAATAACAAATACATCTACGGAACCATTGAAACCGCACAATTTCTTCTTGATTATGCTCCTAATGAACTATCGGCCATCGAAATGAAAATAAATCCAGGCGCTGATCTGGAAACTGTCAGGTCTGAAATTAAGGAGGTTTTTCCCCATCGTTTCACTGTGAGAAGCAGAGCTCAATTAAATGATGCTTTATACAAGATGTTAAATACAGAAAACCTAGCAGTCTACCTCATCTTTACTCTGGTTATTATTATTGCCCTATTTAACGTAATAGGCGCCATTATTATGATGATTTTAGACAAAAAAGGCTCTCTCAATACGTTGTTCAATCTCGGTGTAGAAGTTAGTCAAATCAAAAATATATTCTTTTTTCAGGGCAGCCTTCTCACGCTGATCAGTGGTACTTTCGGCTTGTTGATTGGAGTGCTTCTTATATGGCTTCAGGAGCGCTATAATTTAGTGCTGTTAAGCCCTGAGCTACCTTATCCTGTAGATATAACCTTTGGCAACGTCCTTCTCGTGATTCTAACGATCTATGTGCTAGGTATTCTGGCCTCGAAACTCGCTTCTGAGCGCATTAACAAAGAACTGATCAGCGGCTAACTGGCAAAATCGTAGTCTGAAAATTTTTCCAGAACTTCATCAAAAGCATCAAAGACATCTGCCGCATGATCACTTGTCACCATTTTCATTCGGTACTCTTTGAAATTTGGAATCCCTTTAAAGTAATTGGTATAATGACGTCTGGTTTCGAAGACACCCAATTTTTCCCCTTTCCAATCGATTGCCATTTTTAAATGCCTTCTGGCTGCCTCCACACGTTCGGTCAAAGAAACTGGTGGTAGGTGTTCCCCGGTCTTAAAAAAGTGCTTAACCTGTTTAAAAAACCACGGGTTCCCGATAGAAGCTCGTCCGATCATGGCGCCGTCCAAACCATATTGATCTCTCATTTCTACCGCTCTTTCGGGAGAATTAACATCTCCGTTTCCAAAAACCGGAATGTGCATTCTTGGATTGTTCTTAACGGCTGCAATCGGTTTCCAGTCGGCATCTCCCTTATACATCTGGGCACGTGTTCTGCCGTGAATGGCAATGGCCTTACACCCTACATCCTGCAGTCGTTCCGCAACCTCTACTATCTTTATGGAATCGTGATCCCAGCCCAATCTTGTTTTTACGGTTACGGGTAAATTCGTCCGTTTCACCATCTCCGCTGTAAGTTCCTCCATTAAGCAAACGTCCTTCAAAATACCTGCTCCGGCTCCTTTGCTTACCACTTTTTTTACAGGGCAACCAAAATTAATATCAATAATATCCGGGTTTGACTTTTCTACAATATCAATGGTCTGAAGCATACTGTCCATGTTCGCACCAAAGATCTGAATACCCACCGGCCTCTCCTTTTCATAGATATCCAATTTCATCACGCTTTTAGCTGCGTTTCTGATAAGCCCTTCAGAAGACACAAACTCCGTATACACCACATCAGCCCCCTGTTCTTTGCATAATGCCCTGAAAGGAGGATCACTCACGTCCTCCATAGGTGCCAGTAGCAATGGAAATGTTCCTAGTTCTATGTCGCCGATTTTTACCAATTCAAATTTTGTACAAATCTACAGTTTATCAATGATATTATGTTTTTGTTATCACTGCGGTAGTTTCTTGAAGAGACTTGAGCGTATAAGCCATAAGCCGTAAAGTCCAAGTATAAGCTCCCCAAACATTCCAATAATATAGGTGTCTGAAGGAATTCCATCTATAAGTATTCCAACTACTCTTCCCAGTCCCAAACCTAACATAAACAACATGTTCGACAAAAGAGCCGTCTTTAGTAGTTTGGTTTCAAAAAGGGCGAAGCTCCAGAACAGGGAGAATGCCAGATACAAGCCCATAACCCCCTTGGCAAAGCTATGCTCATCTCTTGTTTCTGGACTCATGTCCAGAAGCCATTCCGGATAAAATCCGTAAACAATGGCTGCCGGAATGACCACCACTATCGAAATAAGTAGTGGGCTTTTTATAACAAGATCACGCTGGTAACTGCCCATGAAGTGGCTAGAATTGCACTTTGGTCACAATGAGGCTATCTCCTCGCTTTACTGTAATACCTGCCTCATCACCTTCATTAAAAACAGATAGAGCCCTCATATAGCTCATCATATCTGTAACAGTGCTGTCTCCAAGCTTAACGACAACGTCGCCTTTCATAAGACCTGCATTGTCGGCAGGAGTCTCTTCTCTGGTGCCATCAATCCTCATACCCTCTCCATCGTATAAATAATCAGGCACTACACCGAGACCTACTTTAAATCTCGGGGTCTCTTCACTTTCATTTTTAGTGGTTCTAAACGCTAATTCTCCATTATCGTCAAGGTCGGATATAATGCTCATTATGAATCCTGATATATCGTCCATTCCCTCATAATTGAGTTTTTCAGAGTCATCTTCGGGTTTGTGATAATCTTCGTGCTGTCCGGTAAAGAAATGTAATACCGGAACATCAATCAGGTAAAAGGAAGTGTGGTCGCTTGGGCCCACCCCACTCTCGTTCATCACCAGTTTAAAATCCGTATTGTTAGAACTTAAGGTTTGCCTAAACATTGGACTGGTGCCCACGCCGTACACCGCTAAAGTTCGATCTTCTTTTAGTCTTCCTACCATATCCATATTGATCATGTAGTTAATTTGATCAGTACTTATAGTTGGGTTCTTCGAAAAATAATTAGACCCCAAAAGCCCCATTTCTTCACCGGAAAAGGCCATAAACAAGTAATTGTTGTTAAGATTTTCACTCTTTTCTGAGGCGACCTTCAATTTGGACGCCAGATCCAGCATTACAGCTACACCGCTGGCATTATCGTCAGCCCCATTGTGAATGGCCTTTTCCTTTCCCCTGTACAGCGATCCTTCCCCGCCATATCCCAGATGATCATAGTGTGCTCCAATGACAATAGTGTTCTTTGCATTGTTATTAATCATGGCCAAAACATTGTGCCCGGTGATGGTTCCGTCTGAATTGGTTGTAAATTCAACTTCTTTATGTGGGTCCGCTTTAGGTTTGAATGAAAAGGGTTGGAGGTATCCTTCAGATCCTGCCGGATCAAGTTTCAGTTCCTGAAAACGAGTGGTTATAAATTCGGCAGCTTTAAGTTCGCCTTGAGTACCGGTTTGCCTTCCTTCTAATTCATCACTTGCAAGAAAGGTTACATCGCTGGCAATATTGTTGTTATACTTTAATTTCTGATCACAGGACAACAGTACCAGCATCAAAAATCCAAAAAACAGAAAATGTTTCATATCCTTATATTATTTTTGCGCAAAATTAGCTATAAATCAGCATTTAAAAAATAAATCCCAATGCTAAAGAACCTATTAACCGTTCTGTGTTTCCTGAGCATACTGGCTTGTAAAAACAACTCAAATACAAATACCTCAAATTCTAAGGATGCTGTTACCGAGCAATACTCCAATGACAGCCTGATTTATCCGGAAGAGCGCAAACACTTTAAATCCATAAGACAAATCACCTTTGGTGGAGATAACGCCGAGGCTTACTGGAGTTTTGACGATAAACAACTGATCTTTCAATCCAACAATAAGAACTGGGGCGTAGGATGTGACCAGATGTTTCTCATGAATTTCGAGGAAAGCTTCGATAACAATGTACCGCCAATGATTAGTACCGGATTGGGGCGCACTACCTGTGCCTACTTTTTACCGGATAACGAACATATTCTATACGCGTCAACCCATTTGGGCGGAGAGGCTTGCCCGGAAACACCTCTGCGTAAGAACGGCGAGTACATATGGCCTATCTACGATAGCTACGATATTTTTGTGGCTGATTTGGAAGGAAATATTGTTAGCCAACTTACTGATGATGTGGGTTATGATGCAGAGGCAACGGTATCTCCAAAGGGGGATAAAATAGTATTTACCTCCACAAGAAGCGGT
>CAWZYX010000096.1:0-11783 GCA_963966315.1 uncultured Winogradskyella sp.
TTTGGGCCCCACAAGCATCTCTCCCTCCCTCACGACCTTGGTGCGTATGGTCTTTTGATCCCCTTCGTCAGCAGGTGTCTTCAATTGCATGTATAAGGTGCCTTTGATCACCTGAAAGAGTTCGTCTTCCCTGTCGTGTGCGTGCCACACAAAAGAGCCCTGGAGACGTGCCAGGAGCACCTGCATGTCGTCTACTTCGGCAATGCGTCGTGGGGCCCACTGCTCAGAGAATCCTGCGAATTTGTCCAGAATGTTAATGGGGTTCATATTTGAAGAATCAGTTTGGCAATCCAGAAGTAGATCAGGATCCCAAAGATGTCATTACTGGTAGTAATAAATGGTCCTGTGGCAATGGCGGGGTCAATACCGCGCTTGTCCAGAAACAGTGGAACAAACGTGCCAATTAGCCCTGCAACAACGATCACAACCACCAGAGAAACCGAGATCGCAAAACCTTTGTTGATGCTCCCCTCGTACAGCCAAACAAAAAGAAACAAGCATATCGCCAGGATAAAGCCATTTAAGGCTGCCAGAAGCATTTCCTTGAACAGACGGTTATTAATGCTCCCTTTCAGGTCGTCATTGGCCAATCCCTGAACGATAATAGCGCTGGATTGAACGCCTACGTTTCCGGCCATCGCCGCAATGAGAGGGGTAAAGAAAAAGAGAACCGCATACTTCTGAAAGGCCGCTTGAAATCCTTCCATGATAAGAAAAGCACCTACACCGCCAATGAGCCCCAGGAACAGCCATGGAAGCCGGGCTCTGGTTAGCTCCAAAATGGTATCGTCTGCTTCCACATCACTTGTTAATCCCGCTGCCAGTTGATAGTCTTTTTCAGCCTCCTCTCTGATAAGGTCTACAACGTCATCAATGGTAATACGTCCAAGTAGCGTCATTTGATCATCGACCACCGGAATAGCTTCAAGGTCGTATTTCTGCATCAGTTTGGCAACCTCTTCATCGTCTTCGTGCACATTTACATAGTCCACATTGGAAATGTAGATATCTGCAATTTTCTGATCGTTTTTGGCCACGATGAGGTCTTTGAGTGAGAGCCTGCCGATGAGACGCTCCTTCTTATCCACTACATAGATGGAGTGGACCCGGGTCACATCCTTAGCCTGACCTCTGATCCGTCTCAGGCAACCGGCAACGGTCCAGGTTTCGTAAACCTTTACAAGTTCCTTGGCCATTAATGCACCGGCCGTCCCTTCGCCATAGGCCAGAAGTTCCTGAATCTCGGCCTTATGGGCCTCGTCCTCAATTTTAGCAATGACTTCTGCCTGTCTAAAGACAGGGAGCTCTGCAATGAGGTCGGCCGCATCGTCTGTGTCCAGCTCCTCTACTTCTTCGGCAATTTCCTTTGCCGAGAGGTTGTGAAGTATTTTTTCACGGTTGTCCTCACTCATTTCGGTGAGTACGTCGGAGGTGGTTTCAGAGTCCAGCAGTTTAATGACATAAATGGCGTCATTTAACTCCAGTTCATCCAGAATTTCGGCGATATCGGCATAGTGAAACTCATCGAGCAGTTTTTTGAGCTCCTTGTTGTTTTTTTGGCCAACAAGGTGCTCAACACTCTGAATGAGCTCATCTGTGAGTTGAAATGGATTGATGTCTTGAACTTCTTCCTCCATGAAATGTTTTTTCTCCTCTGCGTCGTTTGCTATTAGCCAGAGGGGGTCAGCGACAAGAGACTAAGCCTGTTTTTTGTCTTCTTCGATGTGTCTGGTGAGACGAACAAATTCAGAAACACTCAGCTGCTCCGGTCTTTGCCCAAATATAGTATTTGCTTTTAAATTATCCGACAGCTTCAGGGTTTTTAAACTGTTACGAAGGGTTTTACGGCGTTGCTGAAAGGCCATTTTAACCACCTTAAAAAAGAGGAGTTCATCACATTCCAAATGGTACTGCTCTTTGCGCACCAGCTTCAAAACACCAGAATCCACTTTTGGCGGTGGCTGGAAAACCGACGGGGGGACCGTAAAACAATAGTCGGCCCGATAAAAAGCCTGGGTAAGTACCGAAAGAATGCCATAGGTCTTGCTTCCCGGTGGGGCACAAATGCGCTGTGCCACTTCTTTTTGAAACATACCACCAAATTCAGGGATTTGATTCCTTAGCTCCAATGTTTTAAAAACGATCTGAGATGAAATATTATATGGGAAATTACCGATGATGGCAAATTCACCGTCGCCGAAAATAGAAGTGGGGTCCCATTTAAGAAAGTCTTGTTCAATGATGTGGTCCTTCAGGTCCGGGTAGTGTTGTTTCAGATAGTTGACAGACTCCGTGTCAATTTCAACAACATAGGTTTGGGTGTCTTTTTCAAGCAGGTATTTGGTAAGCACACCCATGCCCGGCCCTATCTCCAGAACGGTCTCATAACCCTTGTAAGAGAGCACTTCAGAGATCTTTAAGGCGATATGCTCGTCCTTTAAAAAATGCTGACCCAGATGTTTTTTGGCACGTACCGTCATAGAGGTAAATTAGGAGAACGAAACAGAATATTCATCTATGATCTCCAGTTCGGTTCTGAAAGCCAGAGCTTTATCGCCGAACAATTGCTGGCTTTCATTTCGCAGCGACTGGGCATAATTGGCGTAGTATTCTTTCAGCGCTTCTTTGGAAATGGCACGGTATTGCACGGAATAAGTCTTTGCTCCCATATCGTCGTCTACCAGCACCCGAGTGAGCTTGGCCTCCTGAAACTTTCCGGTGGCCAGTACTTTTGGTATGTGGATCTTGACCCAGTCTAACCACTGGCTGTGAATGCTGTCTTCTACGTTAATAGTGACGTTGTAAATGATCATGTCATCTGATTTATAAGCCTGTAGCTTTTATTCAATTTGATCGCCCCTGAGTCGTCTGTATTGTTTTCGGGATTCTACGAAGTAAATGCTGTCTTCGAAATCAAAAATAATCTTTTCGTATAAGGCCTGGGCATCTTCGGGCCTGTTTAATTGTGTTCGGTAGAGTTCGGCGAGTTTAAAATGCGCATCATCCGCAAGGATCTCGTCCCTGTAATCACTGATGATGGCCTCATAATTCTCAGCCGCTGCAGTGATATTTCCAACTTCTTCATAGAGCTGGGCCTGGGCATAGAGGGTTTGGTCGTAGATGCTTTCGCCTTTGTGCTCTTCTAAGATCTGATCCAGCACCTTTATGGCCTGTTCTGGTCGGTTCTGAAAGGAGAGCAGGTCTGCTTTGGCATAGAGGCCTAAGGCGGTACGAGTACTGTCTTCATACTTATTGTCTGAGATCAGTAGCTTCAGGTCCAGTGCATCATTGGCGATGAGCTGAGAGGTCGAACTCTTTAAAATTTTCAACTGGGTTTCTGCCCAATCAAAATCTCCCTTGTAATAGCTGGTCTTGGCCACCTTAAAACGAGCTTCCTGAGACAGGGTGCTGTTTTTTAAGTTGGTTTGTATCTGCGTAAAATAGATGAGGGCCTCGTTAAAGCGCTCTTGCAGAACAAGTATATCGCCGAGCTTTAGCTTAACCATTCCCTGCTGATAGGGTGATAATTTAAGTTTGAGGGTTTGCTTTAAGAACGCTGAAGCCTTCTCCGGATCCCCTATGTAAAAGGCCAGGAATGATCCGTAGGATATTTGCAGGGACACAGTAGGTTCATAAGATCCATAACTCTCAAACAGTTGAAGATAGCGTTCGTTGATAGCTGCAAGCTCCTTTTTACCGGCATTGGCAGCACTGATCTCCAGGATGTACTGGTGTGCAGAAAGCTGTGTTTCAGGGTCCTGAGCAGACTCCAGAATAAAGGCAAAAATTTCCTGAGCCGTATCTTCCTTTTGGTCTTCCAGGGCAAAAATAGCCAGTTCAAAAAGGCGCTCCAGACTTTCGGGGTTTCTTCTGTATATGGCCTTTTCCTGAACAAATGATTTGTTGTAATCGTGCTGCTGCACATAGAGCCAGCTAAGCAGTTCATACCAATAAATATCTGGTTGCTGCTGGATCCGTTTCAATAATAGGCTCCTGAGTAACAGGTTGTTTTCATCGTTGCCATTATCGGAGATAAAATCATTGAAAGCCCTCTTGGCATTGTTCATAAAATTGGGCTGAAAGGAAATATAATCCAGATAATTACCGAACATGTTCTCAATATCGCCCTGTTCTCCGTAGATCCGGGCCAGTTGAATGTTGAAATTTTTATCGGGCAACAAGGCGGCAGCCTTGGTATAGGCGGCAATGGCTTCGTTCAGCAGGGAGTGTGTTTCAAAACGCTTGGTGATACTATATACAAAATTAGGGTTCTGATCGATGGTGCCAATGGCTTCTTCGTAGTGCGACTGGGCCTGCTGTGTACTGTCCTGCAATTGGTAGTTGTAACCCAATTCTACCAGTAAGGCCGGCGAACGAAAGCGGATCATTTTATCGGTAATATAAGATTGAGCAGAAGCATAGTCCTCCAGCTGCTGATAGATATCGATCAGTCGGTACACGTATTTAAAACTATAGGGCTTTTGTTCTGCCAGTTTCTGATAACTGATGAGTGCTTTTTTAAATTCACCCCGCTTGTAATAACCCTCGGCAATGATGTCGTATTCCAAAGGGTCTTGTGCCCACAATGGAGACCAGAGCAGAAAAATTAGTAGAACAAATAAACGAGTTAAGACCTTCATGACTTGAAAAGCACAAGATAAAAAATACCGCGGGCTAAATCTCTAAAGGTTTTAATAAAATATAAGCTGCTGTAAAATGCTGGCTGATGGGGCAGGCTTCCGATTAAAATAGGAGCTTAAAAGCTATGATTATAAGTGACATAAGCAGCACAAGTCTTTTGATGTCTTTCATTAGTCAGTAGTTTGGGAAATGCTAACCTGATAAAAAACAATGACTTATGCAAATTATCTTAAAGAAAAACGTCAAAAAACGATTATTTTTAACATTTGAACGATATAAAATACGAAAATACTTACTTTATTTCTGAAAATCCGGTATAGGGCACCAATACTTGCGGAATTTGGATCCCGTCAGCAGTCTGACAATTTTCCAGGATGCCTGCCAGCACTCTGGGCAGGGCAAGGGAACTACCATTAAGCGTATGGGCGAGCTGATTTTGTCCACTGGCAGATTTATACCTAAGCTTCAGGCGGTTGGCCTGAAAAGTTTCAAAGTTGGAAACTGAAGAGATCTCCAGCCATCGCTGTTGAGCGGTGGAATACACTTCAAAATCATAGGTGAGTGCGGAGGTAAAACCGAGGTCGCCACTGCACAGGCGTAAGATGCGATACGGCAGCTGCAATTCGTTAAGGATGTCCTTTACATGCTCAACCATTTCATCCAGTGCCTGATATGATCGATCCGGATGTTCAATACGCAGTATTTCAACCTTATCAAACTGATGAAGACGATTCAGGCCACGTACGTGAGCACCATAGCTCCCTGCTTCTCTTCTGAAGCAAGGTGTGTATCCGGTGATGGCCTTGGGTAGTTCGTCTTCCTGAAGCACCACGTCTCTGAAGATATTGGTTCCCGGTACTTCCGCGGTGGGGATGAGATAAAGATTATCGGCAGTAACGTGATACATCTGCCCCTCCTTGTCCGGCAATTGTCCGGTCCCAAATCCTGAAGCTTCATTGACCAGATGAGGAAGCTGATATTCTGCGTACCCCGCTGCCACGTTTTTATCAAGAAAGTAGGAGATCAATGCGCGCTGCAGTCGCGCTCCCTGGCCTTTGTATACAGGGAAACCGGCACCGGTGATCTTGTTGCCCAGCTCAAAATCTATGATGTCATACTTTTTGGCCAGTTCCCAGTGGGGGAGAGCGTTCTGATCCAGCTCGGGAATATCCCCTGCGCGGAACACTTCCACATTGTCCTCTTCACTATGTCCTTCCGGAACCAAATGGTGTGGTACATTAGGGATCTGATGTAACAGCTCTTCAAGGGATGCTGCAGTAGAATTTAAAGAGCTCTCAAGTTCTTTCAACTCTTCCTTCAGCGCCGTGGTCTTTTCTTTAAGAACATTGGCTTTTTGCACCTCCCCAGATTTAAACAGGTTTCCGATCTCTTTGGAAAAGCGATTCATATCGGCCTTGGAGCTGTCGAATTGAGCCTGAAGCTCACGCCTTAGTTCATCCATTTCCAGCACCTGTTCGATCAAGCTTTGAGCGTCAATGTTCCGTTTCTTGAGTCCGGCGATGACGGTCTCTTTATGGGTTCTGATGTGTGCAAGTTGCAGCATAAGTCTCTAATTACAATTTTGCTCTGTGAGCACCGCAAAATTAGAAAGAATTTAGAGGCTTAAAAACATATTTCGCTTAATTTGAGGGGAGCAGCCAGTTACTGTGTTTCAGAGGCTCCCATGGTACGGCGGCAAGGTCTGCTTCAGGATTTACCAAAGGGCGGCGTGGTTTTCCGTTCACGCTCACCCTCACCCGTGCAAAAACGCTTACGTCCTGCCCTTTTCTGGCGTACTCCTGTTTGAGGCGTTGTGCAAACTGCCAGATAAAATCAGGTTTAGCGGCAACACTTCGCTGCTGTTTGGGAGTGAGGTAGTCTGACAGCTTGATGAGGGTCTCGGTTTGTGTTGCTTTGTCCACCACTGTAAAACGAGCCGTTCCGCTTTTGGTGCGTAGCATCATGCGCCAGGCCAGGCGATGGCCTTCTTACGTCCACAGTACATTGTCTTCAAAAAAATAATGCCGCAGCGGCAGAGCGATATGAATCAGCAGATAGGTAACAAAAACAAGAACACCCAGAGAGCCGTACCTGGGGATGCGGACCTCATTACCTGTGTAAAGTGGTTTCGACTTAAGAAACAGGCGATTGACAGTGGCAGCATCAAAGAAGAACAGAGAAAAGGCCAGGGCAAGGTAGGGAAAAATCCCTATACCAAAGACCACGGAGTTAAACAGGTGAAAAAAAATGGCTGTGAAGAAGGCGTATTTTCTGGTTTTTTTCCAGAGCAGCAGGGGAATGATCAGCCCGTCAAAAATGATGCCTCCATAAGCAATAAAGAAATGCATCCACTTCTCCTGTAGTACCCCTCCGATGACAGGATAGTTGGCCTTGGATTGCATCAATAGTCCGATAACGGTCCCATCCAGCCAGTCCGGATATATTTTGGCAAGACTGGCATAGGTATACAGAATGAGCAGCTGTCCGATAAATATCCAGCGACACCAGTTAGGCATGGAATACCTGATGATGTCCGGGTTGCGCTGGGCGTCCATCGATTTGTAGCGATGAGCCGGCAGAAGGACCATCAAAAAGCTAAGGATAAACAGCAGGTAGTAATGGTTGTTATAGGAAGACTTCTGCATTAAATAGGAGGCGGTCCACATTAGGGCAAAGCCCAGCATGCTCCATTTGTATCGAAACCCCAGCATAATGAAAATGCCCAACAGGGCCATTAGTCCATAATAAGCATACATCCAATTACCTGGCAGAGGCTGAAGCCACTCAAACCCTATAAAACTGAAGGTAAACTGAGGATCGATCATTACCCGTTTAACCCATCCGGTCACAATGGCCCCAAAGGATTCTAAAAAGCACAGCAAGCCAAAAAATATCCGGAAGACCACCAAGGAAGAATTATCGATCTGCCTGAATAAAAAACGTGTCATTTCATTTGGTTTAAGAAGCTTCTGGAAGCCTGTTCGTCCTGCTTCAGTTGAGCTTTCAGGGCCTCCTTATCCGGAAACTTCATTTCATTCCTCAGGTGATGCAGTATGTGGATGGTGAGTTCCCGACCATACAGATCAGCCTCAAAATCAAAGAAATGTACTTCGGTGGAGGGTTCCTTTTCTGGAATGGTTGGATTCCTTCCAATATTCATCATTCCATAAACAGCTTGTTCATCTATGGAAGAGCTGACCACATAAACCCCATGCTTTGGAATGAGCTTATAGTCGGCATTCACCTTAATATTAGCGGTGCGGTAGTTGAGGGTGCGTCCAATCTTATTACCGGGCTGCACAGTACCCGTCAGGGAGTAGGCGTATCCCAGGTAACTATTGGCAGTAGCAATGTCACCCAGCGACAGTGCCTTCCTGATCTTTGTGGAACTGACAGACACATCGGCTATCTGCTGAGCCTTAATTTCTCTGACCTCAAACTGATGCTCTGCTCCAAAATACCTCAGGTCATCAATGGTTCCGGAGCGGTCTTTCCCAAAATGGTGATCGTAGCCAACCACTACTACCCGGGCATTGAGCTCATCGACCAGGATCTGCTGTACGTATTCTTCAGCCGTTAATTGAGAGAACGCTTTGGTGAAGGTCTTTACCACTACCTGTTCCACGCCTATTGCCTTGAGTCTGGCGACACGTTCTTCGATGGTGTTCAGCAGTTTGATGGAGCTGTCTTTTTGAAGAACCATTCTCGGGTGAGGAAAGAGAGTAAGAACGGTAGAGACCAAGCCTTTTTGTTTTCCCAGAGCAACAATGTCCTTTACTATTTTCTGGTGTCCGATGTGTACGCCATCAAAGGTACCAATGGTGGTAATGGTTTTTCTTTTTTCTGTCTCAGCCACGATAATTTTAGACATCTTTAAGAAATCCTTTGAAACCTTAGGTATTTGTTAAAAAAAATATAAATTTGAGGTTCTTTATTAAAACCAGTAACTAAAACTTTATGAAAACAAAACTACGCTATGTTTTGTCATTTTCAATGTTTTTAATGGTATTTTCCGCTTTTGCGCAGCAAAATTACTGGCAGCGCATTTCGGCTTCAGGTAACCTTAATTCAGACAGAACTGCTAATCTAGACCAGAAGAAGTATCAGACGTATCAACTGAATATTGATGCATTCAAACAGCTGTTAAGCACAGCGCCATTGCGCGGGTCTTCAGTAAACAGTAACAGTACCGTCTCACTGCCAAACGAATATGGTGAGTTTGAAACTTTTACAGTGTATGAGGCACCAGTACTTTCGGAGGAACTGTCCGGGCAGTACCCCAATATTAAAACCTACATTGGGTTTAGTACTGTAAAACCGGGTATCAGAGCCAGATTCAGCGTTACCCCTCAGGGTGTACAATCGATGATCTCTTATCCGTCTGCACCTACCTCTTTCCTAGTGCCGGTGGATAAAGGCAGCGATAATTATATCGCTTACAACCGGGGAACAAGACTTACCAGCACCAAAGATTTTGAGTGTTTGACCGATGATGAGGTCAATCCCGGAACGGGAGGGGATGTTCTGGACAGGGACGCTACAGATCAGACCCTAAAAACCTTTAGAATAGCCATTTCCACAAACGGTGAGTATACCAATTTCTGGGATGATGGTGACGATGGGAACGGAGACGCGCAGGAAGATGCTCTCGCTCAGGTGGTCTCCACACTCAACCGGAACAACGAGGTTTTTGAAGTGGACATGGCCGTGACCTTTACCTTGGTTACAGGTACCGAGCTGATCTTTCCAACGGCGGCAGGAGATCCTTATGGTGGAAACCTTAATGCCGAGCTGCAGTCCACCCTTACATCGGTGGTTGGAGAAGAAAATTACGACATCGGACATTTGTTTGCCTTTGGAGGTAAAAACGGAAATGCCGGGTGTATTGGTTGTGTGTGTGTGGATGGCCAGAAAGGAAGTGCCTTCTCCTCACATGACTTTTTAGACAATGACGGCGGGCCTTATGAGTCCGACTTTTTTGATATTGACTATGTACCGCATGAAATAGGTCACCAGATGGGTGCCAACCACACTTTTTCCTTCAGCTCTGAGGGAACGGGTGTTAATTACGAGCCCGGTAGTGGTTCTACCATCATGGCTTATGCCGGTATCACGGGACCAAACGACGTCCAGGACCACTCCGATCCTTACTTCCACTATGCGAGTATCGATCAGATCCTCGATAATCTTGAAACAAGAACCTGCTGGGTAGGAACAGCCATTAGCAATAATCCTCCGGTAGCCGATGCGGGTGCCGATGTGACCATTCCTGCCGGTACCCCGTTTGTGCTCAGAGGCGCTGCCACCGATGCAGACGCTGATGATGTGTTGACCTATGCCTGGGAGCAGATAGATGATGGGGTGACCACCTCAGGAAATTTTGGGCCCACCAAAGCGTCGGGTGCAGTATGGCGATCGAGACCACCTAGTACCTCTCCAGACCGTTATATGCCTATTATGGAGCGTATTCTGGCCGATGAGCTCACCGAAGTCTCTCCGGTAGAAACAGCAGACAACTCCTCATGGGAAACTGTGTCTACTGTATCGCGTGCCTTAAACTTTGCGCTTACCGTACGCGATCGTTCTGAAGCAGGAGGTGTGGACCAGAGCCCACAGAGTAGTTTCGACGTGGTGACCGTTCAGGTAGATGCAAACGCAGGTCCTTTTGTAGTGACCTCACAGGCCGATGGTACCGACCTTTGGGATGTGGGATCCACGCAGGTAGTTACCTGGGATGTGGCAGGAACAGATGGTGGAGCGGTCAATACGCCTACGGTCAATATACTTTTATCTACCGATGGTGGAATGACCTTCCCGTTTGTAATGGCTGAAGATGTGCCTAACAATGGTTCGGCTTCCGTTAGTGTGCCCATCACTGGAGGGGATTCCTCTGAAGCACGGGTAAAAGTAGAAGGTAATGGCAACTTGTTTTTTGCTGTTAATGCAGCCAATTTCTCCATTCAGGAGTCGGAGTTTGCCCTGGGCCTTGATGAGAGTTCAGTAGGAGTATGCAGCCCAACGGATGCCGTCTATACTTTTACCTATAATACCTTCTTAGGATTTACAGATGAAACAACGTTTAGCACCACAGGACTTCCTGCCGGGGCCACAGCAGTCTTTTCTCCTGCTACTGCCACAGCAGACGCCACGGAGGTCACCCTTACCGTTTCAGGTATTGGGTCGGTAGCTGTGGGGAACTATCCATTTGAAATTGTGGGTACTTCAGGAGCCATTGTCAAATCTACAAATGCCGAACTCAATGTCTTTGACACCAATCTGGCGGACCTGATCATCAGTACACCGGCAGATGGGGCTGTTGATATCCCTGGCGATGCAGCCATGCTAAGCTGGGATGCCGATGTCAATGCCACAGCCTATGAGGTGGATATTGCTAGTGATGCAGGATTTGCCAATATTGTTGATACTGCCGTGGTGACCGAAGCGATGTATACAGCTACCAGTCTTGATGTCGTTACAGAATGTTTCTGGCGCGTGCGCGGGGTGAACGATTGTGGTATCGGAAATTATTCCGAGGCTAGTTTTACCACTGCCAATATTGTGTGTGGTACCTTTGAAAGTACCGAGGCAGTGGCCATTCCCGATGGGAACCCTTCTGGAGCAAAATCATCCATTGAGGTGACCAGCCTGTACCTTATCAACGACATTAATGTGACCGTTAATATTACCCACACCTGGGCAGAAGACCTTACCATATCACTCATCGGACCCGACGGTACCGAAGTGCTGCTTTCACAGAAGAATGGAGGCAGTGGAGACAATTATTCGGGTACAGTATTTGATAGTGATGCTAGTGATCCGATTATTTCTGGAGCACCACCCTTTGCAGGTACTTTTTCACCTGAAGGCGACTTAAATGATTTTGTAGGGATTACCTCTGCAGGAGAATGGGAGCTCAAGGTAGTAGACGACACCTTCTTTGATGTAGGTTCCATCGACAGCTGGTCTATGGAGATCTGCGGTTCTCCGCTACCCGATGCAGACGGGGATCTAATCGCCGATGCCAATGACAACTGTCCTGATATTGCCAATAACGATCAGTCCGATATTGATGAGGACGGCATTGGCGATGTCTGCGACGATGATATCGATGGTGATGGTATTCCTAATGAGGACGATAACTG
>CAWZYX010000097.1:0-11662 GCA_963966315.1 uncultured Winogradskyella sp.
AAGTCCAAAGAAAATTTTAAAAAAGAATTTTGTAACACGAGCTCCAAAGGAGGGTTTTTCAAGATCCATGGTACAACAGTTTACTTCAAAATTAATGAAATAATGCACTTAAAGAAGAAAAGCGCCCGGGTTTTGAGTAAACTATCGGACGCTTTTTTGAAACTAAATAACCAACCAAAATTTAGCTTCCTGTATCTTATCAGATTCTCATAAGATGTTTAACCTGTTCTAGATATAACGCAACTCTTGTTAACTAATTATAGGGTCCATCACAATCTAATGTTAAACTTTTACAAGTTGATGGAAAAAAGGTGCAACTTAAAAATGTTTATTTTTATTGCCACAAGAAGACAAGCTCATGTACAAAGATCTTAAATATGCCGTTTTTGGAGCGGGGAGCTGGGCCACAGCCATCGTTAAAATGCTATGCGAGAACCTGGATGAAGTGGGCTGGTACATGCGCAGTGTGTACATTAAAGAACATATTCTAAATGAGCAGCACAACCCCAATTACCTGAGCTCTGTTGAGTTCCATCTGGAGCAACTGAAGCTGAGCAATGACATCAATGAAATGGTTCGCTATGCCGATGTACTTATTTTTGTTATCCCTTCTGCCTTTATGCAGGAAGAGCTCTCAAAAATAACCGAATCGCTTCAGGAGAAGGTAGTGGTTTCTGCCGTAAAGGGGATCATTCCTGAATCCGGTCTTCTGGTTGGAGAACACTTTCACGATATCTACAATATTCCGTTTGACAAGATTGCAATTATTGCAGGACCCTGCCATGCAGAGGAAGTAGCACTTGAGCGCCTTTCTTATTTAACCATCTCCTGCGCCGATTCTGAAATGGCCAAGACCATAGCTCATCAGCTTTCCTCCGATTACATAAAAACCAAAATAAGTGACGATATTATTGGTACCGAATACGCTGTAATGCTTAAGAATATCTATGCCATTGCTGCCGGGATCGCCCATGGATTGGGGTACGGAGATAACTTTCAAAGTGTCTTGATGAGTAATGCTATTAGGGAGATGAAACGTTTCATTAAAAAAATGCACAAAATGAAGCGCAACATCAATAACTCTGCTTATTTGGGCGATCTGCTGGTAACGGGCTACTCTGTTTTCTCTCGCAATCGCATGTTTGGAAATATGATTGGTAAAGGGTATACCGTCAAATCGGCCATGATGGAAATGAACATGGTTGCTGAGGGGTATTACGCCACCAAAAGTGCTTTTGAACTCAATGAAAAAAACCAAAAAAAAACCAAGATCCCTATTATTGAGGCGGTATATTCAATTTTATATTTGAACAAAAACCCTAAGAAAGTATTTGCCAAACTGACCGAACGTTTAGATTAACGGAATCATCCGGCATTAGGTGATTACATCTGTTGACATCACCATTTTTTATCTGAAGCAACTTCTTTCCAATTTACCTGGTTCCAAAGACTCTGTTGTTGTTACTGAGGTATTTCCACAATTAAATTCCTGTCTTTTTTCAACACAATGACGTAAATCATCTAATCTTCCATCATTGACATATAAATTTGCATTCGTATGAGTTCCATTGAACCCTCTAAATACAGAAAGACATGCATTTGGACCGACTCACAGATGAACTGCAGCAGATCCTGGAACGCATAGAGCGTTCAGAAAAGGCTTTGACTTCCGTTGTGGAAAACATCCACCCTCATTACAGATTAAGCGCAAAAAACCTACTGCGTTACTTGATTTTAAGAACCTATGACTTAAGAAAGTACCACGACAGCCTCTCTGAACTGGGGCTTTCGTCCTTGCGTACATCAGAGGGATATGTGTACAGTAATCTTAAAAACATTGTCGGCCATCTGAACCTCATCAGTGGAATCAATGAGCAAAAGACCTCTTCGACCATTATTGAACAGGTAGGTTTTAAGCGCAGCAAAAAACTCTTAAAACACAATACCAACAGATTGTTTCAACGGCAGCAAAAAAAACACTTTGCCGATATCATGGTTACCCTGCCTCTCGAGGCTGCGGAGGATATGAGCCTTATTGAGAATATGGCGAATAACGGAATGCACATTGCACGAATCAATCTCAGCCATGGCAGTAATATACACTGGCTAAAGATGGTGGAAAACATCAGGGCTGTCAATCAAAAAACCGGTCACCAGATTAAGATATACATGGACCTCTCAGGCCCTAAATTCAGGACCTCAAAAATTAAAATACTCGGTAATAAAGGACGCCCAAAGAACAAAATCGACATCCGTGTTGGGGAACACATAATCCTCACGAAACGAAAAACCAGAGGCAGGGTTTCAAAATTTGGAACCAATGATCAGCAGATTGAAAAAGCCGAAGTAGGTGTCCTGCTGCCGGAACTTATTGAGGCCATCAAAATAGGTGATGTAGTATTGTTTGACGATGGTATGATCAGCGCAATAGCCGTCTCAAAAACCGAAGAAGATATTGAGTTAGAGATCACTGCCTGCTACAAGTCCAAGCTTTCTTCTGAAAAAGGAATTAACCTGCCTACCAGTGAGTATGAGATGCCTGCGCTTACCAGAAGTGATATAACCAACCTCCCCTTTGTGAGTGAGTACGCTGATATTGTTGGGTATTCCTTTGTCCAGTCTAAAAATGACGTCGCTGAACTCTACAAGCACCTGCAAGCGCATCAGGCAGAACATCTTGGGGTGGTTTTTAAAATTGAGACAGCAGAAGCATTTCACAATCTTCCCGGCATTCTTCTTGAGGGGATGAAACATCCAAATATAGGTGTTATGATCGCCAGAGGAGATCTCGCCGTAGAAGTAGGTTTTGAGCGCATATCGGAAATCCAGAACGAGATCCTTTGGATATGTGAGGCAGCACATACCCCGGTGATCTGGGCGACTCAGGTCCTTGAAAATTTAGCCAAAACAGGCATCCCAACAAGGGCTGAAATCAGTGATGCCTCACTTGGGGCACAATCAGAATGTGTAATGCTCAATAAGGGACCATTCATCAATAATGCCATTCATACTTTGGAAAACATTCTCATCCGAATGAGGTCTCATGGATTCAAACGAAAAAGTGCCTTAAGAGCGCTAAGTATCGCACAAACAGCTGTAGATGACATCCTGGAAAAGCAATCCATGTCTACCCATTGAAATGACTACAATGCCGAACGGAATTGCTCTAAAAACCGGACGTCATTTTCACTGAGCAAACGGATATCGCTGATCTGGTGCAGTAGTAAGGCTATTCGATCGATGCCCATACCAAAGGCAAAGCCGGAGTATTCTTTTGAATTGATCCCGCAATTGTCCAATACGTTCGGGTCTACCATGCCGCAGCCCATGATCTCCAACCAGCCGGTTCCCTTGGTCATTTTATAGTCGGTCTCTGTTTCAAGGCCCCAGTACACATCAACCTCTGCGCTAGGTTCTGTAAAGGGGAAGTAAGAGGGTCTGAGTCTGATTTTTGATTTCCCAAACATCTCGGTCGTAAAATACTGTAAGGTTTGCTTGAGATCGGCAAAGCTCACATCTTTGTCTATGTACAGTCCCTCTACCTGGTGGAAAAAGCAATGTGATCGTGCCGAAATGGCCTCATTGCGATACACCCTACCCGGTGAAATAGTTCGTATAGGTGGAGTATGTTGTTCCATGTAACGTACCTGGACCGAACTGGTGTGTGTTCGGAGTAGAATATCGGGATCTGTTTGAATGAAAAAGGTGTCCTGCATATCGCGTGCCGGGTGATATTCCGGCAAATTCAGTGCTGTAAAGTTATGCCAGTCATCCTCTATTTCAGGACCTTCGCTCACATTAAAGCCAATTCTAGAGAAAATCTCTATGATATGGTTCTTTACAATAGAAATGGGATGCCTTGCTCCCAGCGGAACAGGCTGTCCTGGTCTGGTAAGATCTCCAAAGACACCTGCCTCCTGTTCTTTACTTTCGAGTTGCTGCTTTAGTTCACTAACCTTATTCTGGGCCGTGGTTTTCAACTGGTTGATGATCTGCCCGAATTCTCGCTTCTGATCGTGTGGAATATTCTTGAACTCAGCAAAGAACGTGTTCATGAGTCCCTTCTTGCCCAGGTATTTAATCCTGAACGCCTCTACCTCCTCTTTTGAGTCTGCTGTGAATACTTCAGCCTCTGTTATGAGCTGTTTAATATGATCAATCATCCTGCACGTTTTAAGAAGCGCAAATTTAGTAATTCTCAGTCGATATATCTCAGTTCAACAAAATAGTTCACAATGGCTTCTTTCATCAATACACTTTGCTCTCCGGCCTTTAAAAAAGGAAGTTGCTCCTTGACCTTATAGTGAGGCCAGCCATCTTCGTCAACAAAATCAAACTCGTAAAAGCCGTATGGTTCAAGGAGCTTACATATGGCAATATGCATCAGGTCCAGTTTTTGGTCCTTTTTAAAGGATACGTGCAACTGACCTAATTCCTGAACACCGATCAGGTAAATGATGGCGTCTAAATCCAGCAGGTCTCCGTCGGCGAATTGCTCCGATAGTTTTTCAACGATGAGCTCCCATCGATTTTTCAGCATCGGGTCTCTGGACATAATTTCTTCTCTGTTTCTGGCGTTATCTAAAGTGTGTCAAAGTTAATCTATATTTGTTAAAATCAACAGAAATGAGCACCATAGACATCATCCTGGGATCAATCCTAATTATTGGGGGAATAAGTGGCTTTCTAAAAGGTTTATTCGTTGAGGTGGCTTCTCTTATGGCACTGGTACTTGGGATATACGGTGCGTTGCACTTTAGCAATTTCGCCTCTGATTATCTGGACAATTACGTCGACTGGAGTGCCACTACACTTCAGATCGTCAGTTTTGCCATTACATTTATTATAATTGTCATCGCCATTGGTCTGGCTGGTAAAGCATTAACCAAACTAGCAAATTTTGCAGCCCTGGGTTTGTTAAACAAATTGCTTGGCGCCCTATTTGGTGCAATTAAAATGGGGTTTATTTTAAGCATCGTCCTGATGCTTATTAGTAAAGTGTCTCTGGAGCTCCCTTTTTTGGCACCGAAAGAGCTTAAGCGCAGCACCCTTTATGTTCCTGTCAAATCTATTGTTCCAACTATTTTTCCTGCCTTCCTTTCTGAAACCGATTAAACTGTACAATCCTGTACCTTAATTGGTTAAAGCGGTCCATAATCATTTCAAATGCCATACATTTAAAAGTTATATATTGTTGGGACTAGATAAACCGATATATTTGCCCGACTTTTTAACTATCTGATTTTGAACGTCGATATACTTATAAGCAATCTCACTAATCCGGTTTTGCTCTTTTTTGTGCTGGGTATTTTGGCATGTTTGGTAAAGAGCGACCTGGCCATCCCGGATTCCTCTTCTAAATTTATTTCCTTGTACCTTCTGTTTGCCATAGGGTTCAAAGGGGGCCAGGAGCTTTCGCATAGCGAGTTCAACAATGAAATCCTTTTCAGTATCTTATTTGCCATTGCCTTATCGGCTCTTGTTCCTATATACACTTTTTTCATTTTAAAAAAGCAGATAGGGGTACCGAACGCCGGGGCGGTAGCTGCTGCTTATGGCTCTGTAAGTGCGGTCACATTTATCACTGCTGTCTCCTTCCTGGAGCAGCAAGGGATCACTTTTGGTGGTCATATGGTAGCGGTGATGGCTATTATGGAGTCGCCTGCCATCATTATTGGTGTAGCGCTGATCATGCTCAATGACAAATCAAAAGAAAAAACTTCCTCCTTTGGATCCATTATCAAACATTCGCTTACTGGGGGAAGTGTATTAATGCTTGTAGGGAGTTTGATCATAGGCCTGATTGCGGACGCCAAGCAGGCGAGAGGTATTGAGCCATTCACCACAGATATTTTTAAGGGTTTTTTAGCCCTTTTTCTGCTGGAGATGGGCATGGTGACAGCAAGAAGGATCAAAGGGTTTAAAAAGCACGGGTATTTTTTGTTTGCATTTGGAATCGTTATCCCACTGATCAATGGATTGATTACAGCCTATTTAAGTGGATTTATCACAACAGATGTTGGCAATAGGCTGCTTTTTTCCATACTAGGCGCAGGAGCTTCATACATTGCAGTTCCCGCCACTATGAAATTGGCCGAACCAAGGGCCAATGCTGGAATTTATATCCCGATGGCTCTTGGGATCACCTTCCCTTTTAATATTACGATCGGGATGCCTGTTTACTACGCGTTTATTGAAGTGTTATCAACTTAGCTCATATAAATTTTGTGAAGAGTGAAGTAAGCTCTAAACTGTGTCCTCCACATTGTTTTTGACCCATTCCAGGCAATCTTCAAAATGCTCATAGATGCGGTCTTCGGAGATCAGATCGGGAATAATATCGATGCGCTCCATCATATAGCGGGGTTGAGCCAACAAGCCAACAAAAAGCACCTCAATATCCTTACTTTGCAAATTCAAAAGCATCTCCTCCATGGCGTATAGCCCCGATTGGTCCATATATTGCATCCTCTTCATGCGCATGATAACACATTTGGCCGTATCCGGAATCTGCGATCTGAGCTGTTGAAAGTTATCTGTGGACCCAAAAAACAAAGGTCCTCTCAGATGTTTTATAAATACTTCTTCTTTTAGATTCTTCGGGAAGTCTTTTTCATCAGGCCACCTGGTTTCAACCAGTGGCTGCACTACAGATCTGCTCCCAGTGATATCTCCTATTTTTTTCATGAACATCAACGAAGCGATCACCAATCCAATCCCCACCGCGTAAATCAAATCCCAAAAGGTAGATAACAACAAGACCGTAAGCATGATAAGCACTTCAGAGCTCAGCCTTATGGGCCCCAGGCTGATATCTTTGGGTAAACTTGGTATAGCCTTTAAACCCTTATAATCCATAACATTGATTCCAACCATGACCAGAATGCCTGCGAGAACTGCAGCAGGAATCCGGGACGCCACTGGAGCAAATGCCAGCATGATAAGCAACAAGACCAGTCCGGAGATCATTCCTGAGAGTCTGGTCTTACCACCTGCATTGATGTTTACGACCGTTCGGATGGTAGCACCGGCACCTGGCAATCCGCCAAAAACTGCCGCAATACTATTACCTATTCCCTGGCCTAACAACTCTTTATTAGGCTTGTGTTTGGTCTTGGTCATATTATCTGCCACCACAGACGTTAACAGTGAATCGATCGCCCCTAGTAAGGCGAGAGTTAAGGACGTAAATATGTAAGGAGACACACTGTTGAAGCTAAAATCTGCAAACATATTCCACTGTGGGAGAGGGACCCCTGATGGGATTTCTTCAATAGGTTTATAATCCAGATTGAATCCAACAGCAATACCAGACATCACCACCAAGGCCACCAAAGAGCTGGGTATTTTAGTAGTGATCTTTTTAAATCCAAAAACGATAAATATGGTCCCTAAAGTAAGCAATAATTCCAACCAGTTAATATTCTTTATCGCCCTTGGAAGGACTTTTAAAGAGCCCAGAGCTCCCGATGCATTTTTAGCAGCAAGAGATTGAGACTCAATCAAAATATCCTCTTCCGTGATGTCTTCTGCCCTGTCAATAGTTTCCTCAAAATCTTCCAAAACCAGTACCCCTTCACCGGCTTCTTCTATTAAAATATTCTCCAGAATTATTTCTTCGGCCTGTGGTCTAAACTGTTCTACATATTCCATATCCTCTTTGGGATAATATCCCAAAGCTGGCTGGATCTGAGTGATAATGATGATAAAGCCAATGGCAGTCATAAAACCGGACACCACCGGATAAGGTATATATCGAATATAAGCTCCAATACCAAACAGGCCAAGAGCTATCTGAATGAGTCCGGCCAGAAGAAAGACCATGAGAATGGTGGGAAGTGCCTTTTCCACATCTCCGTCATTCACAGCCACTATTCCGGCGATGATCACCATGCTCACGGCAGTCATGGGTGCTGTAGGACCTGAAATCTGGGTATTAGTACCTCCAAAAAGGGCTGCAAAAAAACTGATAAAAATGGCCCCGTACAGACCAGCATCCGGACCGAGACCCGAAGACACACCAAAGGCAAGAGCTAAAGGTAAGGCAACAATGCCGGCGGTTAATCCGCCAAAGGCATCTCCCCTTATATGCTTAAAAAGGTTTTTCATAGGTTTTTTACTCCTGCGAAAAATACATTATTTTTTAGAATTTTCTTGCTCTAGCAAATGGGGTGCATTCTAAAATGGAGACAACAGACGAATGTCTTCCTCAGGGATCCATCCTGTAGAACCATCGGAAAGTTTAATTTTTTTCCAGGTGTTAAGGGTATCCAGCACCTGAACCTTAGTACCCTCGTGAAGTCTGAAGGCTTCTTCGCTTCTTAAATTTGGTTCGGTATTCACTCTGCTTTCCTGGGCAAATACAATTGCGGGCTTATCACTACGTTCCAAACGAAGTTTCTGGTAGGCCATAAAAACCGAGAGAAAAGCAATACCAAGGGCAAAACTGCTAATGATAAAGGCCACTCTTTTTTGGGAAGAGATGGATGCAAAACGGTACAACAGAAAAAGCAGAACAAATATAAAGACCCCAGTCACGGCCATGATGGCCCATGCGTTATAACCCATTAGGTTCACCATATTGTGGAACAGTCTGGAAAATCCAACTTCAGGAACCACGTCGATAGCATCTATGGTCATGTTCCTTGCAAAGTTGGCATTATTGATAATTTCTTTATCATTTGGATTTAACTGAAGGGCTTTTTCGTAGTAAAAAATACTGGGTGCAATATGGTTGAGTTTATAGTGTGCATTGGCCATATTAAAATACAACTCAGCGGAATGTTCACCTGCATCAAGAACCTTTTGATACTGGTCTATGGCGTCGGCATACTTACCCTGATTGTAGAGTGAATTTCCCTGCTCAAACCATGATGAGGACTGTGCTTGAAGGGACGCAGCCAGCAAGATACATACAATGGTGTACAGATTCTTCATTTAACGGAGCTGTTTGTCGATTGAACCTATGGTTTTTGCAGATTTATCATAGTCTGCTTTCATTGCTACCTCTGTTGAAGGAGTGTAACGCGCCAGTTCACAATTTTCCAGAAGTTCCTGGAAGCTTGTAATGTATTCTTTAGCCACCTGTCGCTGAGACAGTAATTCGGCAATGCGCTCTTTGCTCAACTCACTGGTTTCTATATACAGTTTTGCCTTGAGATAGTTATGCAGCGCTTTTTCAAGGGCAATGTAAAAGGTGTCCTTTTGCCCCAGTTCTTTTTTGGCCTTCCCCAGGTATTTACGGGCCAATTTATCTGCCTTTCTTACTTTGTTGCCTTCTACATCGCTATCTCTAATTTCTTTTTGCCTTCTAAAAACAATGGCTACCGGGATTGCTAAAAATGGTAACAATAACAAGCTCCAGAACAATTTGGATTGGAAAAAGTCATTGGATTCAATCGGCTTTAGAGAGGTGGTCGTTTTAATGAAGGCAAACTGATCGCTTACTGACAAGGGACTTTTTACAGGAGCATTGGATGCAGCACCAGCAGCGGGGCCTCCAGCCGATTCACTGTTTGGGCCTTCAAGCACATCAATCACGATCTCATCTGAGTTCACCCGTTTGTAGGATTCGGTACCTAAGTCGAAGTAAGAGAATGAGATACTGGGTATGGGGTATTTGCCTCTGTATTGCGGTACAATGGTGTAGGTATTGGAAATACTTCCCCTCATACCGCGCAGGTCCGTTCTAACATTATCCTGGTATTCCGGTTCGTAAACCTCCAGAGAACTGGGTACGTTAAGCTCTGGTAATTCAAAAAGTTTTAGGTTGCCCTTTCCAGTGACCTCAATTTTTGCCTGTAGTGATTCTGTTGCGTTCAAGGACTGCTTAGAGGTGGTTACATTGAACTGAAAATCGCCTACTGCACCCTTAAAATCCAATGGCTTGCCTTCTTCGGGCAAGGGCTTAGCATTTATGGCAACTGCTCCAGCCGTAACAGTTTGAGGTACTTTGGTCATGATTCGATTACCGAAAATATCGTAGCGACTGGTTGGCACTTCCACCGTGACGTCCAGCACATAGGGTTCTAAATTGAGCTTACCCGATTTCTGAGGGTAGAGAACTGCTTTTTTCAAAACCACATAGCGGTAATCTTCACCATTGTACTGACCCGATTCTGCCTTAAAGCCTTTGATCTCGATATTCTGACTCCAGAAGTCGTTAAAACGCGGGTTTTCTTTTTCCGTCCAATTGCTCACTCCGGTGTCAAGGGCAACATATAGTTTATACACTACCGTGATTGCTTCATTGATATAAGGGTTTCTTTTGGAGACCTCGGCGACCAGATGGATTTTTTCAGAGGCAATGTAAGAGGCATTGTCAGAGCCCCCGGGTTTGTCTACTGCCTCGGTCACCTCAATGGTTACAGGAAATGTTTTATAGGTTTCTCCTTCAATTTCGATAGTAGCCTGGTTAATGGTGAATTTACCCTTCTTTCTAGGTGCCAGGAAGTAGGTGTAGGTTTTTTTGTAGGAGCGCTTTCCATTCAACCAGGAATTGCTCACGGAGGTATTGGGGCCGCCAACTACCAGAAAATCGTTAAACTCAGGTGGATTAAAATTGTCCCCGTCCTTATTCATTTCAAAGTCAATACGCAGGCGTTCATTGATCCCAAGCTTCTTTTTACTAACCTTGGCCTCAAATTTAACCTGACCAATGGCTAGTCCTGAGCACAAACTCAGGATAAATATGATGATATGTGATCTTAAATGAAATCGCATTTAGGAATGATTAGTACTATAAGCGGCTAGAACTACCAGTCTTTTTCTTTTTTTACCTTCGCCCCCTTTTGCTTTTTGGCATTCATTTTTTCCTGAACTTTCTGCTCCTGGTTATTCATGGCCTCAAGTATATTCTTGATCTGCTGTGGAGATAGTTTTCCGGGCTGAGGTTTGTTTTCCTGAGGTTTTTTATTTTGATCTTCCTTTCCTTCATCATTCTGATCATCCTTAGGATTCCCGTTTTCATCTTCTTCCTCTTCTCCCTGCTTTTTGTCCTGGTCTCCTTCGTCCTTTTGATTATCCTTATTCTCTTCTTCCTTTTCTTTTTGCTGATCCTCTTTCTCCTTTTGGTCCTCCTGATTCTCATCTTCCTTCTCACTCTCTCCACCTCCATCCTGGTCCTTGGCACACTCCTTTGCAAGAGCCAGGTTATAGCGTGTCTCGTCATCCGATGGATCATTTCGCAAAGCATTTTTATACGCTTCTACAGCCTCCTTACACTTTTCGTTCTTCATCAGGATATTCCCAATATTATGAAATGCCTTATGCCTTTCTGTTTTAGAGCTTGCTTTTTTGGCCGCTTCCTGATGTCTGAACAAGGCCTCGTTATAACTTTCATTGTTGTAATAAATATTACCGAGATTATAAGCTCCGGCCACATTACTGGACTGAGTGGAAAGGGCTTTCCTGTACTCCATTTCAGCTGCGATAAAATCATCATTGGCCAAAAGTTCGTTACCATCGTAAACCAGATTGTTGGCTTCCTTTTGCTGCCTCTGTTCCTGCTTGCTTTCCTGAGCATTTAGCAAAAATGGTGCAATGCTGAAAAGTATCATCAGTAACTTCTTCATTTCAGATTTATTTTAAGTTCAGAGCGTTTCATCTATGCCTACTCCTTTTATTTTAGCAATTGTAAAATTATAATGCTCTTTTTCAACAG
>CAWZYX010000098.1:0-11569 GCA_963966315.1 uncultured Winogradskyella sp.
GTTATTTATTAAAAAAAATGTTGTACTACTTCTCATCATCTATGACTAATGCCTCATCTTTGATGCCACGCTTATGCTCTCCACGCTTTTCGCCTTCACCATTCTTTTGCCTTGACCGATTTTTACGGACACGTTGGGCACCATCTAAAATCATCGATTAAAAAAGGTATTCCAATAAACAGGTGCCATAGAAAAGTGATTACTAAACATAAAGTTAATAATGCAATTCCATTCTTTTGTCTCATAACCATTGAAGCCAAATATAAATAAATTAGAAAAGCTGTTCCCATAAGCAATTTTGCAAGGATTATTGGTATTACTCCCAACATTGCTGACACTTCAAGCATATAAAATAAAATAGCTTCTAATAGCAAAAAACCACAAAGACTAATTTTCCTTATCATTTAATTAAAAAAAGTTCTCCATTTTAAGTAAAATTTACTATTATATCCGTGCATATCATAGAATGTATTATCTTTTCCCGTCCATTCTCGTATTTTTCCATCTAAACCTTCAAAAGCCGCTTCAAACCAATGGTCAACACCAGTTTGAACCAATCCAATGCTATTAGATCGGCTTGGATAATACTTTATTGCCAACGATTCTCTTATAGCATGCTTCCCGTTGCTATACTTCATTGACCTAAATTTGGAGATATAAGCGTCACGTGTATCTGAATATGAATCATATTGACCACCTGTAAAAAAGTCCCCATAGTCTGCAATGTCGCCATTAAACCTTGCATAGGCTTTACTAAAAAATCCTTTACTTTGTGTTGTTACATCTCTTTTTGCCATTTCTGGTGAAAATCCTGAATCCTTTAAAAAAGCTCTTACTGCTTTAACATGCACTCCAACCTCTATTCTATGCTTGACATGATTTAAACCTCCAATAGTTGCCCCAGTAGCTGCACCTCGCCAAAAGTCTCCTCCAGACAACTCAGCCACTGTTCCACTGAATGCCGCTGTTCCTCCAATCTGTACGCCGACAGATGCACCATCTAATGCAGAACCCATTAATGACCCTCCTGCTCCGATGGCAAAAGTTCCCAATGAAACATCATTTCCAAATCCCATATTAACACCTGAATTAATTATTCCATGTGTTCCTGCTCTCGCCACTTCACCCAAAATACCATTACTACCTACTGCTCCAAATGCCGATCCAATCCCAGCTGTTGCAACACCTGAAACAGCTCCCATTGCAGCAGATTTTCCAAACTGTCCCCAATCCCAATTATTAAATCCTCCTTCACTAAAACCAACATTTGCAGTATAACCTGCCCCACCAATTACTGCACCCCATAGAGCAGCATCTATGAACACTCCTACACCTGGTAAAATTGCTGTAAACACGAATTCCCCATCGGGATCTACGCCAATTACCGGATTATTCCCCATGGCCATGTAGGGAGATGCGAACTGACCTGCAGGGTCAACACCCATAAATCTGCCCAAGGCAGGATCGTACAACCTAGCATGAAAGTCATACATAGCCATAGCCTGGTCCTCTTCGTCCATCCATTCTTTGCCCTGGTAAAGGAAACGATTGGTTTCGATCTTTTCTTTTTCATGATGAAAATCATCGATAGCTAAACCAAATGCATAAAAATCATCAGCCTGTAGCATAGATGCTGAAGAGGTATGGGTTATTACCAGGTCGTCAAAATAAATATTTACCGGTAGGTTACTTTCATTACTGACATAAATGTACAAATACCCTTCTTCATCAATAGTTGTTGTGGACAAACTTAATTTTTCAAAACTTCCATTTGCCGCTGAGCTAATCTGTCTTGCTCCGAAGTAATAATTATCATAATTTTTATCAAAGAAGATATAATTTATAAATGCTCTCGGCACATCACAGGAATTTTGATTAAAGAGCATATTAGATCCAACTACCTCATTTAAAGCTGTATGAATTTGCTGTGTTTCACCAGCGCCAGTAATTCCAAATGAGGCCGTTAATGCTGTAAATAGAAACTCCCCAACAGTAATACCTGTAACTCCACAGGTATTATCATATTTTGCCCATACTTCCATATCTACTACATCGCCAGGATACACTTTTAAGCCCTTAGCCGGACCTACAACTTGTTTTACGGTGGAGGTGTTTTTAAGGACAACAGATTCATTTGGATTAGCAACTACTCCTGAAGGAGTATGATTAGTCACTGTTGTTCTGTTGGTAATACTTTTAAACTGGGATTCCTCTTCCGTAGATAATTCACTTTCCATGGTGGCAGTAAAAATCCTCTGTAGTGGGGCAAATAAAACCCTGGCATTACCTAGGTGATCAGGCAAAATATACTGGTAATCATAGTCGAAATCATTGGCTACGCTATGAACCACAATACGTCCCTCTGAGGTTGTTATTACACGAAGCGAATCATTTTCAAAGATCATTCCGTCAGTATAGTCTGTATAATCAACCAAGGCCTGGTTTTTATAGAATTTCTGAGTCAGCTTGTTCCCTAATGCATCATAAACAAAATGAATTTCATTACCATTATTGAATGCTACAATATCCGGAAGATTCAACTCATTGTAGCTTATATTTGATATTCCCTTGTTTTTGTCATAGCTAAGGCTGCCATTGTCATTATACCCATATTCCTCATTCTCTGAAGCTCCATCATCAAATCCAAGGGGATTGTTGGTGGCATCTGTTACTTTCGTTAATTGATTCGTATTCTCCTTGTAGGTATAATCCAGATCATCAATTAAGACATTATTAGCTCTTCTTGTAAGGTCTTTAATATTTCCATTTTTATCGTATTCATTGATATTAACATCATAATAGCCTGATTTTGTCCATACACTTCCATTGTATTCTTTAAAGGACGCATTAGTTAACCGGTCGAGTAAATCATATCCGTATCCAAAACTCCTTTTTTTATTGCCCATATCACTATTTCCCCAGACAACACCTGCAAGGTTCCCATTATAAAGATTTGCATAGTTAATCCCGGCAGGATCTGTGTCATAATACAATTCCATACCGAATAAATCAGCTTCTCCATCACTTCTCGCAGCATTATTTATTTTTGATAGCCATCCGCGAATATTGTAAGAATAGTCAATAGATTGAGCGAAAGTACCATCCTCTTTCTTATGAAGTTTTTTATCTCCCAACTCACCTAACTCATCATAGTGAAATTGTGATATTAAAACCTCAGGATTGTTATCTAATCGGTGGTAAACTTCTGAAATACGGCCGGCATGATCGAACTCGAAACGTTCCGTTACAGATACCGATTTGGAAGGATTGATCTCATGGATCATTTTAGATAAAACTATATTTCCTGTGAAGTCATAGGAAATATAGGTCTTAACCAGCTCACCCATATGATGATCAGCAATCATTTGAATTGGTCTCAAATACTGATTATCATAATAACTTACAGATTTAAGCCATGTATTATCACCAAGAATCTTAACTTTTGATCCAGTGGTTTCTCCATAAATAATATCAGCCTTTGGGCCGTTATTGATCCCATTTGACCCATCAAAGTTAAAGTCAGTTCCCCAACCAGTAAGAAAATCATAGTTATCATAATAACTCACGGTCAAATAACCATTTTCATCACTAACATTAGGGAAAGCATTGTTGGTATATCCATGAACAGAACCTCCTAAATTTTCACTCCATGAGAATGTGGAACCTATTGCAGAAAGTAAATAACTCTGCATACTTTCTCGGGAAGTATGTGTATTATCCTGAAATATCCCTGTTAGTATTGGACGGTCTAATTGATCATATTTAACAAATGCCCATTTGTTTGATTTTCTCTGTTCAGCATCCTGAGATAGGATTTCACGACCTTTATCATCATAAATTATATACGACCAACCTGATCCGGGAGATTTTTGAGCGACAGGCCTGTCATATTCATCATATTCAAATTGATACAAATAATTCTCAATAATCTCAGCACTTATTGGGTAGGGAGCAATTGAAAACCCAACATCTCCCTGAAATCCCACCTTTAAGACCACCTCCACGCCTGGGAGATAATAATATGCAGAATTATAAGTAGATGATAGTTCAGTGTAGGATTTAAAAATCTGATTGTCATTAATACTTCCAATATCCTGGTCGGCTACATATTGTATGGCTGTAGGGGGAATAATAAACCTCAGATTGCCAAATTCGTCATACACCTTGTAGGTTTCATAGGGTTCTCCACTTTCATACGTTTTTGTAAGTATTTCCTGACCATATTTATTTTTGTAGACTTTGACTGTTCCATTGTCGCCATGTGCAGCCACCCAGTTCTCATGTTTTGTCACAATGACAGACAGCTCATTGGCTCCGTAGTACTTATCTTCAGACAATAACAACTTTCCATCATTTGTGATTTGCCACTTAAAGACTTCACTAGCCACATTTGTATTATATTCAATCCATATTGTTTTATCCTCATCACCTATATCAGGATCAGGCTGCCAGGCAGATCCCGGGGCACCTTGTTTTAACACTCTTCCTACAGGTGACTTCTCATAAACATTAGCTGAAAACGCGTAATCATCTTCGACCGATCCAAAATGATCTGTCCAGTTAGATGCATTGGTAGCCATTGAGACAAAATCACCATTGTTTGTTGGGGACGTTGCAAAAGGCAAATATGTTTTTTCAGGTCTCCCCAGCAGATCTACCGTACCAGTAGGTATTACAATATCTCCCTGGCTTGGGCTTTGTTTTATTGCAAGTGTTTGAATTGCCTTGCCAAAACCATCCGTATAAACCTTGTTCTTAAGTACCGTACTAATGGTACCTCCCTCAAGGGCAGAAATTTCAGTTTCTTCAACCTTTGGTTGATATTTAATCAGGTAGTTCTTATCATCGTCAACCCCCTGACCTAAAACAGAAATACTGATATAATACAGAGGTAAAAAAAATGCCAAATACTTAATTTTATTTAATCTTTTCATCTGATTGGAATTGAGGTCTAATTAAAAAATCATGAATTATTATTTTGCAAATGATAGACTTCGTGAGGATTGTATCTTTTATCAAAATACCACACTTCAATGAATGATCTCTTTTTATAGGCATCATCAATATCGATAAATATGCTTTTCTTATGGGGATCCTTTCCTGTTTCTTTGATATGCTTTTCTAAGTCCTTAGGAGAATAACTGTCAAATAAAATGTCGGCTCCTCCTTTAAATGTTCCTACTTTCACAATTACCTTTTGACAATTCCTAATAATACTATGAGGCAGGCTTATTACAGTTATTGAATCTTTAGCTTCTGCACTTTGTATTTTAGTAATGGAATAACTTAACTTTTCATCATTCTGCCCAAATACAAAACCCGCTATTGATAACAATAAGATCAGTGGTGTGATTATCTTTTTCATTTTTATTTCATTTAAAATTTTCATCTAATTTCCCAACCAAACAACCCAAAGAGAAGTACTAAGACCATATGTTGAATTGTAAAATACTATCTCAGCTGAACTACCGTATTCTGAGGTATCATAACAGGTTATATTTAAAGTAGCATTTCCTGTACCACTCGTAACCGGGAAGTACAAATCTATATTACCACTTTTGTTGATGGTAGTTTGCCAGGAAACTGTACTTGTCACTGTGATAGTTTGAGTTCCTGGGGAATAAAACATCAAAGGATTTGGTGATACTGAAATTGAATTTGGAGCAGCCGCCTGATTAATCTGGATAGTGCTATTCAATCCTTCTCCAGCAATAATAAGAGAGCCGTTTCTGGAACTCGTTGCATTATTTTGTTCAATGTACAACTGAATTGTGCCTGAATTGCTCCCTGATATTTGACTGGTAGATAACCAATCTTCATCGCCACTACTTATACTCGCATTCCAATTTACATTGGACGAAATATCAACATTATACGAATTGCTATATCGGGATACATTCAACGGTGATGTTGGGGAGTTAATGTTGAGAAATGCAGGTTGTGGTTCCTCTTCACCTTTAAGATTTAGAACCAAATTTGAATGACTTAATATATTATTATCACCATCTCGTGTTGTTAAAAGATGATCAAACTCATCATATTCATAAAGTACCCGCTTATTGTTTTTATCAATTTCAAGTGTCTTCCCAACTATTGGATCATAACTGGTTAATGAGATCGAAGCTCTTTCGGGGAAAAGCCTCATATTATCTATATACCATACTGAATTGTAACTGCTATATCCATAATTAAAAAATGCAACTGATTTTATACCAGATGTAGCCATCCGGAAGGCACCTCCATCAATATATTTGATTCCATCGATGTAATAGTCTGCTTTGTTTTCTGAATATTTGTATACTATTTTAAAACTATAGGTTTCACCGACTATTAATCCTGATTTTATTGTCTTCCAGGCACCATCATAATATCGCCAACTTTCGTTATTAATTGCTGTCCATATGGCATTTTCGGTTCCTCCATTTACTTCAGTCCATACGTCACCCCCCATACCAATTGCTAAGTCCCAGTTATTACTTTCAGCAATTGTAACATCAAACTCAAGAACTACATTTTCGCGCACTTCATTTGAAAGCTCGGAATATATCTTATCACATTCACCACTTGTTGCGGAACTATAAAATGTTAGTTTAAGTCTCTCATTTTCAACTTGCCATTGCGTATCGTTATCATTACCGTTATCGACAGTCGTCCATTTTGATAAATTGATATCTTCAAATACATCTACAATTACCTCGTCCTTTGAGGCATTAATCACCTTCGCGATAGGTAATATATTATCATAACCTAGCACCGTAGTGGCAGAAATACCTATTTTCGTATCGTCACGTTGGATTTCATTTCCGTATTCATCAATAATTGTTGTTGATATCAATTCCCAATCGGGATTTGATGTGGTAAAATTGAAATCTGAATTACCAGATCGCTTCCATCGATAAGTTTCTTTAGGATAATCAACAGTTTCTCCGATTGACCATTTTATAGAAGTTGCCTGTAAAACGGAACCGTCAATAATTGATTTTGATTGTACTACTTGCCCAAGTAAATTCTCCGATATTGCATAATTAAAAGATCCGCCTAACTCGTGTAAATATTTGTAATCTGTCTGCCTGGTATGCCCTTCGCTTGAGGTATTACTTTCACTTGTTACAAGCTTGGGATTTAAGGCATTATTGTAATCATATGATTTAATGGAGGTCACATTGTCAAGCTTGTTTTCTTCCATAAGCTTATTGACATAAAAAGATCGGCCTACCTTATGACTTGTAGCATTCTGTATATCATTGAATTCGACATTAAGATCAAGCTTGGAATGCGAAACCAAGTTGCCTGAAGCGTCATAAACGTATGTGTAATATGGTATGCTCTTTAGGAACTGATAATTTGAGCCTTCATTGCCTGAGCCATGTATTGAAGGTATATTGGATGCTGAACCATTGAAAAATCTGTACTCAGTATAACCAAATGGTTTGTTAGCAACATTATTACTGCCATTAATTACTTTCACACCATTATAAAGTACTGACTGCCCTGAAGGATCAACTAAAGCACTTGAAGTCTCATAATCAAAGCAAATGTATCTTGGAGGATTATTTCTATCATTTATCTCGATATAAGAAACAGGGTAATCGGTCTGTAATCCTTCAATATCTTCATCAACAATCCTATGCAAGGTTAAAGAAGTCGCATTTAGGAAATTAGCAGCATATGAACTTGAGCAAGTAACCAGTGTGTACGGGCCAATATTTTTAATAACATGATTATTTATATAAGTATTTCTCCTAACTGCATATACACCGCTTATTCTTTTTGTTTGTTCAACGGAACCATTCCTGAGAAAGTAAATATCTGTCCCGGCACCATAGGTGCCACCATTTTTATATTCTTTAACCAAGAAATTTGGATAACCATATGACACTGAGGAATAATAGATCTCATCTGCATCCGTACTAATTGTATATGCATTATCCCAATTTCCATCATGTGATCTGTAATAGATCTGATTCCACAATGAAAAATAGTTATTACCAGCTTCTACCGCATCTCCAAAGATATTTGTGCCGGAATGGTTATAATTATATATAATATCCGAACTCCATGATAAAGTATTTGGATCAAATTGCCTTCTTTTATATTGTTTATTTGTTGATGATCCCCCCTGGTATCGAATCCCAAAATCATCTCCGAAACTATTATGCGCATAATGATAGTAGGTTAGATCAGGTGTGATGTACCAATTATAGCCATCATATCTGGCAATTTTTAATTTAGCAGATCCATCTGTATCAAGTATTCCAACCAAGGAATTATTGACAATGAAAACTTCTGACTTTAAATCATTGAACATACCTAGACTGACCTTTGGTTTGAAATTATAGTTTTCATCCCAGGTAAATAGATATTCATTTCCATCCCCAATAGCTAAGGCAATTGAATTTGAAGAATACCATTCCACATCAAAATTCGTATTAAAATAATTGGATGATCCAGGGTCTTTGGTTTGCCATTCAAGCGTTTCATCTAAATAATATAATTTAAAATAATCTAAGTCTGTGTCATTAGAAATAATGAAATTATTGGAGGTGGTCGCTTTGTACCATGAGTTATTTCCTCGGTCAATTTGCACATGTCTCCATTCATCACCTACAAGCAGATAGGTCTCAATTTTATCCTTTCTTTGGGGAGCTACAGCCACAAATCTATCCCCTGATAGAAGTTGTGGTATTTCATAATCGTTTAATGAATAAAATGGACTGGCATATTCATGATCCCAAGTACATCTTTTAGATTTATCCTTTTTGTAAAGCAACAACTGATAGTTTTTATGAAGACTTGAACTTGTATTATACAAAACAGCGAAAAAATCCTTCTCCGTTACCACCTGGAATTCTTCCATATTAGAAAGATTTTCAATAATACCAGATCGAATATTATAGAACTCACTCCGTATTCCTGTGTCTTTCCACTCTCCATCCCATTGGTAAACGTATAATTTCACAGTTGATGGATCTGTCAGATGGCTTCCATCACTTCCTTGTTCTCTCCATGTTACTACTACATAATCTTCTCCATACCACAAGTATGGTTCAGCATAATCTCCTACAGGGGCAGAGATCGTTAACTCACGATCCGAATTGTTTATATTTATGCCAGATTCATTGTAGTGATAAATTACTTCTCCTCCCTGAGGATAAGTTACTTTTTCAAGTGCACCTTTCTTTATTCCGCTGCTTTTGTAGGAGAAATCCAATGACGGAAAGCTTTTACCCGCAGAATTCTTCTGTATTATAGATTTTAATAATCTTTTAGTAAGATTTCCATCTTGTGGAAGATCATAAATAAATTGAAAGGTATAAAGCTTAGAACCATCAATATCCTTTATCTCTATGTTGCTCAAATAGTTTTTTTCATATCTTTCCTGGTAAGCATCGCCACTTGCTGCATCAGAATCACTTTCATTAACTTCGGTATGCGGATCCTGATATTCCCTTGGTTCCTTCAGAGCATAGATAAATTCAATTTTTCTGCCAACAGGATCGGCAATCGATTCAAGATAACTTGATTCAGTATGGCGATTACCTGCTCCATATTTTATAAATCTCTCAACATTGTTGTATTTAAAATTCACATTATCACCAAACCTATTTTCAATCTTTGCCAATTTCCATACAATTCCTTGTCGATCATTTGAAACAGTATGATAAGAACTGCTCCCTATCCAACTTCCCCAATGGATCACATATTCAACTGCATATCCAGAATTCAAATTCTTATCTCCATAAGTATATTTAAATCCATCTTCCTTAGTAATCTCCCATCGTTCATAGTATTCGTAAAATTTAATTATCCAAGGTTCATATCTTTCACTTTTATATGTCCTCGTCCCATCACCATTTATACTTGTGCAGATAAGACGCACAGAAGCACCGCCATCCACAAGGTAAAATTCATCATCGTCACGCGCACCTGTCATTTTATTATCTACAACTATCCTGGGTATATCTATTGACCAGCCCAATCCCAGTACCCCGGTGGGTGCATCTAAATTCCAGGTATCAATAAACTTTTCAGGAGGAGTAGAATAAGACAAACTAACTCCTGCATTTAGTCCACCTCTTCCAGGAAGTGAGATTAGATTGACGGGCAGATTAACATTTCCAGTATAGAGATTTACAGATTTGTCTATCTGTCCTTGCGTTACATCATTCAGGAAAAATGTTTTAATTTTAGGTGAAGATGTTGGCATATCCTGCGCTTTCAACATAATGGGAATAAGTGCTAAAAAAATCAAAAGAAATGATCTCATAGTTCCCGTATAAAAAATTAAGTCATTCTTCATTGCTCTATTTTTAAAATTGTTCTTCGGTTTTTAAATCATTTATTTGCCTCTGTAGTTCTATCACATAAAGGGTAAGCTCCTCTACTTTCCGGAGCAACATATCGTCCATCTCTCCCAGACCTACGCCGTTTGTAGCAAATTCTTCTGCTGATGGAATATCGGGGAGGTGTTTGTTTTGCTGGATAAAGGCGTCTACTTCTTCCAGGGAGCGGAGATTGTAGTCTGACTCGAAGACGTAGTCGGAGGCGGGAACAGTTTGAACTTTGACTTCTTCAGCAAGGATTTTGCCATCGACTACGAGTTTTTCCGAGGGAGCTGTGGCTCCTCCAATTCTAACTCTTCCACCATTTTGATCTCCATGTAGATACAAAACAACATTTGTATTTGCGTTAGCGCCTTCACCAGTTTCCGTATCTGTGTTTATAAGCTTGAACTCCATAGCCGAAGCGGCTTCATCATTTTGATACACTATATGTGCCCGTGTATCTTGGATAAAAGTGTAATAAGCTTCATTGTTACTTGTATTCCTTCGTATTGCAAAAGGGTGGTTTAGCGTATGGTCTGTGCTGTAACTTTGAAATGTATTATTTACTGCTAAAACCGGAATACCAGATCCAAGAATTGATCCATTAAAGCTCCCACCTCCATTTGCAGTAAAGGAATTTGCGATTTGGAATTTCCCTTGTGTATTTAGCGCTGCTATTGGTGTAGAACCACTAATCCCCCACGTCCAACCTCTATTTGTGTGTGTACTCATATTCATTTTAATGCTATAATCTGTTACTGGTCCATACTGGTACTCGGAAGTATTCCCCATATGAATTTTGTAGTTGTCACTAGACCAAAATCTCAGGCCATATCCATTACCTGAAGTCACGTTATAGTAGGTTTGCTGGGCAAAAATTTGAGTCAATCCCAGTGTTAGGATAAAAAGTGTGGTTAGTAGCCTTTTCATTGTTTACTAAGTTTATTTTTCAATTCTTGGATTTCTTGAGCCTGTTGTTCGTTTTTCTTTTCCAATTCTACCATTCTATTTTCCTGGTTTATCATATACAGCGTCAGCTCCTCTACTTTCCTCAGCAGCATATCATCCATCTCGCCCAGGCCCACGCCGTTTTTAGCAAATTCTTCTGCTGATGGAATATCGGGGAGGTGTTTGTTTTGCTGGATGAATAGATCTACTTCTTGGAGTGGCTTGAGGGCGTAGTCTGGCTCAAAGACGTAGTCGGAGGCAGGGACGGTTTGTACTTTGACTTCTTCGGCGAGGAT
>CAWZYX010000099.1:0-11524 GCA_963966315.1 uncultured Winogradskyella sp.
TTGTTGTAGACATCGACACGCTGATTGGCCTTTGTGAAAATGCTGATGAGCATATCGGGCTCTTCAGACATGGTAAAACCTTTTGACAATAGCTCATCCTTTATCGCTCTTAATATTCGCCTTTTGTCCAGATCACTTATTTCGGCCTGATCGATGCCCGGTTTGTAAAAGGCAAAGGTCTGGTAGTTGTCAAACTCTACCTGACTGTCGTAATCAGTGGCTACTTTTATAGAACTGCAGCTTGATATGAGACATAACAACAAAAATGATGCGGTGGTTTTAATAATGGCCTTCATAGTAACTTAAATTAACTTCTTATCAACGTGATTAGGGAGTGTTACCTTCAACTTCAAGTTGTGTCTCATTGCTTCTTTAATGGCAAATTCGGCACCCTTATTCTTTGCCCAGCTTCTTCTGGCAATGCCATTGTTTACATCCCAGAAGAGCATAGACGATAACTTTTGCTCCGCTTCTTTACTACCATCAAGAACCATACCAAAACCCCCATTTATCACCTCTCCCCAACCTACGCCACCACCATTGTGAATACTAACCCAGGTGGCACCCCTAAAAGCGTCACCAATAACATTCTGTATGGCCATATCTGCGGTGAATCGAGATCCGTCGTAAATATTACTGGTTTCGCGGTAGGGAGAATCCGTTCCGGAAACATCGTGGTGGTCTCTTCCAAGAACGACCGGACCAATTTCCTTATTTGCAATTGCCTTGTTAAAGGCCCTGGCAATCTCAATGCGTCCAAGCGCATCAGCATACAGGATGCGTGCCTGCGACCCAACTACAAGATCGTTTTGCTGTGCGGCTTTGATCCAGGCTATATTATCAGCCATTTGCTGTTTAATTTCATCAGGAGCCCGAAGCGATAACTCTTCTAAAACTGCAATGGCTAATGCATCTGTTCGTTCCAGGTCCGCTTTTGACCCTGAGGTGCAGACCCACCTAAAGGGACCGAAACCATAATCAAAGCACATAGGGCCCATGATATCCTGAACATAACTTGGGTATTTGAATTCCCTCCCTGTTGATGGGTTCTTGGAGAGGACGTCTGCTCCGGCGCGAGAGGCTTCCAGCAGAAAGGCATTGCCGTAATCAAAGAAATAAGTGCCCCTTGCAGTGTGTTTCTCAATGGCTGCGGCATGGCGTCTCAGGCTGCTGTACACATGGTCTTTAAAGGACTCCGGGTCCTCAGCCATTAGGATATTCGACTCTTCAAACGAAAGGCTAACAGGGTAGTAGCCTCCGGCAAATGGATTGTGTAAAGATGTTTGGTCACTACCAATATCGATATGTATGTGATTTGTATCAAAAGCCTCCCAGACTTCTACCACATTGCCCAGGTAAGCCAGAGAGATGACCTCTTTATTTTTTTTTGCCAGTTTCACCCGCTCGACCAGTTCATGAGCACAGGTGATCTTTTCATCGATCCACCCCTGATCTAAACGGATCTGAAGAATTTTGGGGTTCACCTCTGCGCACACCGTAATGCAACCGGCAATATTTCCTGCTTTTGGCTGTGCTCCGGACATGCCCCCCAGGCCTGAAGTAACAAATAAGCGTCCTGAAGGGGACTTTTTTATTTTTCTAAAGGCATTGAGAACGGTTATGGTGGTGCCGTGGACAATTCCCTGTGGACCAATGTACATATAGCTACCGGCAGTCATTTGCCCGTATTGGGTCACTCCCAGTGCATTGAATTTCTCCCAGTCATCAGGCTGAGAATAGTTGGGTATCATCATGCCATTACTCACAACCACCCGTGGTGCATTTTTGTGAGAAGGGAACAAGCCAAGAGGGTGGCCCGAATACATTACCAGGGTTTGATCATCGCCCATTTCTGCCAGATACTGCATGGTCAAAAGATATTGAGCCCAGTTTTGAAAAACGGCACCATTCCCACCATAGGTAATGAGCTCATGGGGGTGTTGAGCCACTGCAGGATCCAGGTTGTTCTGTATCATCAGCATGATGGCTGCAGCTTCAATGGTTTTTGCCGGATAATCTTCAATCGGGCGCGCATGCATTTTATAAAGGGGTCGGAAACGGTACATATAGATCCTGCCATAGGTCTCCAACTCCTCTTTGAATTCGGGAAGCAGCATTTGATGATGCTGTGGTTGGAAGTAACGCAAGGCATTCCTTAGCGCGAGTTTCTTCTCTTCCTCAGAGAGAATATCCTTTCGTTTGGGAGCATGATTTATGGCTGGATCATATGCCCTCTTTTCAGGGAGTTGATCAGGAATTCCCATTTTGATCTCCTCTTTAAATGATAAGGTATGCGATTGAATCATCTGCGCTTATTACTTTGTGTTTTCTTATCAAATCCGTAAGGACAGTGCCGGCATCCACTCTCACAGCAGTAGCCTCTTTTGAGGTGATATTGCTCGGTAAAACAACGGTAACCCTCAGGTGTTAGATAGTAATCTCCTTCTTCAATAGGAATGTATTTCTTCATCCATACAAAGATAATTTAAATAGAAATAGCATCCACCTGAATGGAAATTTGCTATGTAAATTCAATGGTGAATGCAACTGCATATTGTATTTTTGAGCTGTGAACGCCCTGCCCACAACACCTGTTGATCTTGGTCTGCTGACCAACGTTTCTGTTTTTGTCAGACGAGAGGATCTCATCCACCCTTATGTCAGCGGTAACAAATTCAGAAAACTAAAGTATAACATCAGCGAACTGGAGCGAGGAGGTCATGATACCATACTCACATTTGGGGGAGCTTTCTCCAATCATATAGCAGCCGTTGCCTACGCTGGTAAGGAGTGCGGAATTAAAACCATAGGCGTCATCAGGGGGGAGGAACTGGGATCTAAAATCGATGAAAACCACACCCTAAGCTTTGCTCAATCCTGTGGTATGAAACTGGTGTTTGTTACACGAGCGGAATATAAAAACAAGAACAGTCAGCGTTTTGCGGATGAGTTACAACAAAGGTTTGGTCCTTTTTACAAGTTACCTGAAGGCGGCACCAATGAACTCGCGATTAAAGGCTGTGAAGAGATCCTTAGTCCAACAGACACAGCCTACGATTTTATATGTGCCTCTGTTGGCACAGGTGGTACAGTGGCAGGTTTGATACGCTCTGCGCAGAAGCATCAGCATGTCATTGGCTTTTCCGCTTTAAAAGGTCAGGGATTGAGAGAAGATATTAGTAAATTTGCACGTTCTGAAGATTGGGCCCTCAATACTGATTATCACTTCGGTGGGTATGCTAAAATAAATGATGATCTGATAGCGTTTATCAATTGGTTTAGTGAGCAGAACAAGGTATTGCTGGATCCGGTATATACGGGAAAAATGATGTATGGTTTAAGAGATTTGATTCGAAAGAACTACTTTCCAGCAGGTGCAAGGGTACTTGCAGTTCACACCGGCGGTCTTCAGGGAATAAAAGGAATTAATCAGAAGCTCAAACGTCTCAATAAGCCCCAGATAAATGAGTAGGAATTTTTACAAATGCATTCTCTTACTACTGATTTCGGTGAGTTATTCTTGTGGCCCTAAGAAAGGGATCGTTACCAAGAAAAAAAATCAGAAAAAAACAACGGAGGTTGTTATCACAGAGAGTTCACCTGAGGTTGAAGCTGTCTCAAAGGCACAAGAGAAAGACCAACCCACCGAAACACCGATAAGGTCCAAAACGCCCTCAGGATCCGGAAGTAGCGTCGATATATATATTGCCGATTTTGCAGAAATATCGAAGGTTGAGATGCAGAAGTATAAGATCCCTGCAAGTATCACCCTGGCTCAGGGTATTCTGGAGTCTGGTGCTGGTAAAGGCCGTCTGGCCAGAGAGGCTAATAATCATTTTGGCATCAAGTGCCACGATTGGACCGGTGACCGCATTTACCATGATGACGATCGTTCGGGGGAGTGCTTCCGAAAATACAGGAATCCTGAAGAATCTTATGAAGACCACTCAAAGTTCTTAACACAGAGACGTCGATACGCGCCTCTATTTGAATTGAGGCAAGACGACTACAAGGGATGGGCGAGAGGTCTGAAAAAGGCAGGATATGCCACAGACCGCAACTATCCAAAAAAGCTCATAGGCCTCATTGAGCGCTATGAACTTCATAAATACGACGATGAAGTTCTCAATGGCCGAAGAAAATCACGTCGTAAACAGAGATCGGTTGAACTCGTTGAGCCAAAAGAGGTCTACGAGACCTACATTGTACAGCAGGGTGATACGCTCTATAGTTTGTCCAGAAAGTTTGGTGTCACGGTTGAAGAGCTAAAATCCATGAACAATCTAAAAAACAATACCATTAATATTGGTCAACCCTTAAAAGTCAGAAAAAAGTAAAATGTTATATCAGCGAAGCAGCGCACTGTTTAAAGAAGCGAAAAAAGTGATTCCGGGGGGTGTGAATTCACCGGTACGCGCCTTTAAGGCCGTTGGAGGAACCCCAATATTTGCTAAATGGGCGAAAGGTGCATATGTCTATGATGAGGACGATCGCCGTTTTATTGATTATATTAATTCGTGGGGGCCTATGATATTGGGACATGCCTTTGAGCCTGTTGTCCTTGCGGTCACGGAACGAGCAAAAAAAGGAACCTCTTTTGGGATGCCGACAGCATTGGAAACGGAGATCGCCCAACTGGCGGTACAAATGGTGCCGGGGATCGATCAGATCAGGTTTGTAAACTCCGGTACAGAAGCGTGCATGAGTGCCATCAGGCTGGCAAGGGGATTTACCGGCAAGGACAAGATCATTAAGTTTGAAGGCTGCTATCACGGGCATAGTGATGCATTTTTGATTCAGGCAGGAAGCGGTGCTGTTACCTTTGGTACGCCAAACAGCCCCGGGGTGACCAAGGGAACGGCTCAGGATACCTTGTTAGCTGTATACAATGATCTGGGGCATGTACACCAGATCCTTGAAGAGAACAAAGGAGATATTGCAGCCATTATCTTAGAGCCCGTAGCCGGTAATATGGGTTGCATCCCTCCTGAAGAAGGTTTTTTGAAAGGACTGAGACAGCTGTGTGATGAGCATGAAATTATCCTGATTTTTGATGAGGTCATGACGGGTTTCAGGCTTGCGAGGGGTGGAGTACAGGAATTGTTGGGTGTGACGGCAGACCTAGTATGTTTCGGAAAGGTGATCGGAGGTGGCCTCCCGGTAGGAGCTTTCGCAGGACCGAAAGAAATAATGAGTTATCTCGCGCCAGAAGGACCGGTTTACCAGGCCGGAACCCTTAGTGGAAACCCGCTGGCCATGTCCGCAGGTCTGGCCATGCTAACAGCTATAAATAAGGATAAAGACCTATTTAAAAGGCTTGAAGAAAAAACCTCCTATTTAAACAAAGGTATTTCTGATCTTCTGGAGGAAAAAGGCATTCCACATCACAATAACCAGGTGGGGTCCATGTTATCTGTGCACTTTTCGGAACGTCCTGTAACTAATTTTAAAGATGCGGCCTCCTGCGATATGGCCCTTTTTAACAAGTTCTTTCACGCCATGCTTAACAAAGGGATCTATATAGCGCCGAGCGCCTTTGAATCCTGGTTCATTACTGACGCACTTATTCAGAAGGACCTGGATGAAACACTCGAGGCGGTGAGTGAATTCACCAAGGCATTATAAAAAAAGCCGCTCACAGAGCGGCTCTTTGTATGCTTTTTGCGGATTTAACTTTTACCCTGTCTTCTGCGGTTTCTCGCCTGCCGTTGCCAATCGCCCATTTTTTCAGAGAAGGTGGCAAATTGCTCTTCATCCAGGATTTTTTCCATTTCCTTAGACAGCGCTTTCTGAGCTGCTAACTGCTCAGATTTCATTTCCTGTCGTTCGCTGTCACTCATTTCCTGGTAAGATTTATTTCTGGCTTGCCTTTTGGAGCCCATTTTTTGATGAAAGCCTAAAAGTACCTTTTCTACCTGCCGTTCCTGAGCTGCACTAAGGTTTAGAGACTTCTTCATTTCTTGCGTTTGCCTTTTGGCACGGTCTTCGACGGACATGCGCTTTCCTTTTCCTTTCAGTTGTTCTTTGGCATCCTCACTCCAGTTATTTTGCTGTGCGTTTCCAAAGGCAAACCCAGCGATAATGGTGAAACAGATTAAGACTAATTTTTTCATGATATTGTATGTTTTCATTCGGTCCTTAGACCAAAACAAGCTCCTCAAAGTTTAATTTAAAATAAAGAATTAGTACTTAATTAACAAGTTTAAGTTTTTCGGATGCCAGCTTGGATTGCTGTTCCTTATTTAGCAGACCATTTAATTCCTTACCAAAGGATTCGTCGTTCAGTAATATTTTTGAGATGTTGTCACTCACATCAGGGCTCATCAGTTGGTCAGGAGTGTATTTAGAAAGGACCTTTTGGAATTTTTCACTTCGTAATTGGTTCATCACAAGGCTAGAAGCTTGCTTTTGCTGATCTTCAGATAGATTGAGCTTTTTGGTTAATTTTTTCAGCTGATCAGTTGCCATTTTATCAAGGAAGTCATTGTTCAACAGCTTAGAAGATGCATTACTGCTTTTCATCATTGATTTTACATCCTGCCCGTAGGTGTAAGCGGTCACCAGCAGGAGGGCCATCATTAAGATTTTTTTCATAATTCATTTATTTATGTGATGATCAAATGTACTTAATTATTCATAATCTTGAGTATAGTTTACAATTTCATAAATTGTAAGGGAAAAATTCTGTGACCGATGCCGTATTGGGTTTGGATTCTGCTTTTAGTGCTGCTGGTGTATACGGGAGTGAGTGTACTTTTGTATGTCCTGCAGGATTACTTTCTTTTTAAACCAGAGAAGTTACCGGAGGATTTTGAGTTCTATTACCAGAATCAGACGACCCGAGAATATAATTTAGAAACCAGGGACGGTGCTATTATCAATGGCCTGAGATTTATACCTAAAGGACACAGTAAGGGAATTGTTCTTTATTTAAAAGGAAATTCGAAAAGTATCAAGGGGTGGGGAAAGTTTGCCGTAGACTTTACCCGGCATGGCTATAATGTGCTGATGGTAGACTACAGAGGTTTTGGAAAGAGTACGGGTAAGCGAACACAGAAAGCCATCAAAAGAGACTTACAGGTTATTTACAACAAGCTTAGGGAGATGGTTCCAGAGGAACAGATTGTCTTATATGGTCGGTCATTAGGCTCTGGTTTTGCTGCTAAACTGGCCTCAATGAACAACCCGAGAATGCTCATCCTCGACGCTCCCTATTACAGTCTTACCAAGGTAACGGCAAGGTACATGCCCTTCATGCCGCTATCCGTATTGCTAAAATACCCCTTGCCAACCTATAAATGGCTCAAATACGTTCAATGCCCCATTCATATCATTCATGGCACCAATGACCGTCTTATTCCGTTTAAAACCAGTGTAAAACTGTCTAAAGTGAATCCTAAGCGAACCACCTTACACAGTGTCATAGGAGGGGGTCATAAGAATCTCAATAATTTTGAATCCTATCATGAGATGCTGGACCGTATTTTAAATTCAGAGACGAAACCTATCGATTATGAAACAACAAGTATAAATGTGGATCACTCAGCTAAAAGGCAAAAAAATAAGAAATAGTGTTCTGCTATTAACCGGTGTGTATATGGTGATAGGTGCTGCATTGTTTGTTTTTCAGGAGCGTTTGTTATTTCTTCCTACTGTTTTGGAAGACAATTATCAGTACGAGTTTCAAGTGCCTTTTGAAGAATTGAACTTTTATCCGGAGACGGGAGTGCAGTTGAATGCAGTCTTGTTTAAGGCTACCGATCCCAAGGGCATCATTTTTTACAGTCACGGAAATGCCGGGGACCTGAGTCGGTGGGGCGACATTGCTTCAAGATTTGTAGCTTACAATTACGATGTCCTGGTTTGGGATTACAGATCCTATGGTAAGAGCCGCGGTCCTTTGAGTGAAGAGGTGTTTTATAGAGATGCCCAATACGTTTTTGATCAGGTCACCTCATCCTATAACCCCGGTAGCATTGTACTGTATGGGCGTTCGCTGGGTACGGCAATGACCAGTTATCTGGCCTCCAAGAATGAAGTGGGACAGGCGATTCTTGAAACCCCCTTTTACAGTATTACCGATGTGGCAAAGAGACGGTTCCCCATATTTCCTGTCAAAAGACTGATAAAGTACAAATTTCCAAATCATGCGTTTATCCCTCATATTGATGTACCGATTTCCATTGTACATGGTACTGAGGATACAGTGGTTCCCTACGACTCTGCCCAAAAACTCATGGAACTTAAAAACCCTCATCTCAGCTTTACCAGCATTGAGGGTGGAGATCATAATAACTTAGCTGAATTCAAAGCGTTTAATGAGCTGATCGATCAGCTACTTCAATAAAAAAAGACCCCTGAAGAGGAGTCTTTTTTATTGAACTTTGAATTATTTATCCGTTCGGATCTAAGATCTTATCCACACGCTCTAAGGCGTCGGCAATATGAATTCTGCTCATCGTATCGGCTCCTCTTGCCGAGCGAAGTTGCGATCTTAATGATTTGAGCTCTGCCCTTACCACCGCTCTGATATCGGATTGGCTGACATTCACCTGAGTACCGGCAAACCTTCTGAACTGTGCAGGAACAGAAGGCTGATCATTGGTCATGATAAATTCCATACGGTCTATGTAAGCCCTTTGGAGATTTCTTCTGTAGATGTCAATAGAACGTCCGGTTCTCAATTCACTGAAGACCCCCTCACGAAGGTCCTTCATCATATCGTAAAGGCCATAGGCACTAGACCCATTGATATTCTCGTTCTCAAGTAGGCGTTGCATGCGGCCAAAATCCATCATATTGTTAAGGGTTCTCGTTTGTATCCCTCTCACGCGTTCTATGTGACCTGCGCTCTCAATTTTATTAAAGATTTCCTTATCCAGCATCCATTCTGGGGTTGCAAACAGTTGATCCTGAATGAAGTCCATACATTTTTTCTGATGCTCGGCAGGAACATGTGTGTAAACAGCTCCTTCCTGATCATAGGTTTTGTAATCTTCATAAACGCCTCCGATATTGGAAGCCACATGTCCCATGTAGCGATTGAATTGCCCAAGTACCTGCCCATACATGGTTTCGAGATCGTCATAGTTCTTTCCGTCTTCAGCTGTCCATTCGATCAGGTTCGGTACTATTCGTTTGAGGTTTGCAATACCGTATTCACTGGCGAGGACAGCGTCATCTCCCAGGTCTTCAGTTTGTGCACTCGGGTCGATCACACCAAATTGCTGACGACCGAAATGGTACATGCGATCATCTGCTTTTTCGAGTATCCAGTTGTCTAGAATTTTCTTTTCATCTTCTGCGGTTTCGGCCTCAAGGATGGGTTTGTATCCCCATTTGATGGCATACTTGTCGTAGGGCCCGATGTTTGGCATTAATGCTACACCTTCATCTCCAGGTTGAGCAACGTAATTAAAACGGGCATAATCCATAATCGACGGTGCGGTACCGAATTTCTGCGTGAACTCAGCATCGCGTAATTTTTCCACAGAATATGCCGGGCTGCTTCCCATGTTATGTGGTAGTCCAAGGGTGTGACCTACTTCGTGTGCCGAGACAAATCGGATCAATCTACCCATCACTTCGTCTTTAAAAGCCACGCCTCTCGCATCGGGATTGATTGCTGCTGTCTGCACAAAGAACCAGTTTCGGAGTAGGGTCATTACGTTGTGATACCAGTTGATATCACTTTCAAGGATCTCACCAGACCTTGGATCACTTACGTGTGGTCCGTTGGCGTTGGGAATGGGTGATGCCAGGTAACGCACGACGGAATAACGCACATCTTCAGGGCTCCACTCAGGGTCCTCTTCCGGAGTTGGGGGGTCCTTGGCAATGATGGCATTTTTAAAGCCCGCTGCTTCAAAAGCAACCTGCCAGTCTTCGATTCCCTGTTTGATGTATTTTCTCCATTGCTCGGGTGTTGCACGGTCTATGTAATACACGATAGGCTTCTTGGGTTCTACCAGCTCTCCTCGCTTGAACTTCTCGATGTCTTCGTCTTTCACCTCCAGTCTCCAGCGATCCAGATAGCGCACGGTTTTACTTTCCTGGGCGTCCAGACCGTAATCCACCTGACCTCTGGCAAACCAGCCTACGCGTTGATCGAAGTAACGACGTCTCATAGGTTCTTTAGGTAATAGGATCATTGAATTGTTGATCTCCAGAGAAATGGTACCTGTACTGGAATTAGAAGGTGGGCGTCCGGCAGCATATGTTTTTACATGACGGGCCTCAATATTTTGTGGGTAACTTTTAACCGATTCGATAAAGGATTTATCAGATTCCAATCGGGTGATGCGGTATTGCTGACGTCTTGACTGCGGAAATCCGAGAGCCTTGACATCTTTTTCAAATAAATCGGTCACCTCAATGACCGTATTGGTAGTGTCCTTATTAAAGGCCTTGATTGGGAAGGTGGCTAGAACCGGTTCGAAGTTGGAGTTGACCACGGCTTCATGTACCGGCAGAGAATCGGCAGCAACGACCTGATAAGAGACAACGCGTAGCAGCACTTTTTTGTCTTTCTTCTGCCATCGCAATACCTGAGTATTTGTTTTTCCTCCACCAAAACCAATGCCGCTCGCTGTTTTAGCAATACGGGTTACCATTAGCATCTCGCGCTCAAATAAAGTATCGGGGATCTCATAGAAGAACTTGTCATCTATTTTGTGGACATGGAAAAGCCCGCTATCGGTTACGGCTTCCTTGGTGATTACTTTTTCGTAAGGCTGAATGTCGTTTTTGCCAGGTTTTTTTGAAGGTGCTTTGGCTGTTGTTTCTGCACCAGATTTTGATTTACTTGCCTTTTTAGAAGACTTACAAGAAAATGCAATCAGGGCAAGTGCCACGAAGAAGAGGCGTAGGGTCATCTGTTTCAAAATAGTTGGTTTTTAATAATTCGCATGAAAATACATATTAGACCACGTATTAATCACGTCAACCCTTTATTTTAGCTTTTATTTAACGCCTTAGCATTAGCGATACATTTGGTTTGATCGCGCTCTAGAGTGTATCGGTACTAAACGTATCGCCTTGTCTAATATCGCCGGTGTCAAACCCTTTCTTAAACCAGCGCATTCTTTGTTCTGAAGTGCCGTGGGTAAAGGAATCGGGAATTACCCTGCCGGATGCATTCTTCTGTAATCGATCATCTCCAATGGCGTTGGCTGCATTGAGCGCTTCCTCAAGGTCTCCCGCTTCCATCCAATTGAGTGCAGCCTGGGAATGATGGGCCCACACGCCTGCATAAAAATCTGCCTGTAGTTCCAGTTTAACCGAGTAGCGATTATACTCTGTTTTAGACACCTGTTGTCTTAAACGATTCATCTGATCCGTCACTCCCATGAGGTTTTGAATGTGGTGTCCCACTTCGTGAGCAATAACATAGGCCTGGGCAAAATCCCCCGGAGCATTGAGCTGCCGTTCCATTTCCTTAAAGAAGCCCAGGTCGATGTATAATTTTTCGTCACCAGGACAGTAAAAAGGCCCGGTAGCACTGGAGGCAAAACCGCATGCAGAC
>CAWZYX010000100.1:0-11426 GCA_963966315.1 uncultured Winogradskyella sp.
AAGTAAACTGCTCAGTAAAATTATTTTTTTCATAATAAATTGAGTTAATTAAAAAAATAGAAAATTCATGCTAAAGCATACTCGAAGCTACCAAAGCGACTTAATTTGACCTTAATTTTCCATTAACGGTCTTGTTAATGTTTCTTTTATATTAATTGTTTGAGTAATTTTAATTCGTACTTAAATTTAATTAAAAAATGCGCTCATGGAAAAGCAAGATGAAAATAAACAAAGAATTGGTTAGGTGGCGTTTTGCACTATTAGTATTTTTTTTCCTGACAATAGTTACTATTGATAGTATTGGACAAAATTATGGGCTGGAATTTACGGCACGGGAAAAGAATCCTGACTATAGAACAGAGCTTGACTTAAGCGCTAATAAAAGCTTTAAATTTAAGGAAGATTTTGAGCTATCTTTTGATTTACTTCTACGCAAACAAGTAATCCATACCTCCTATTTTGGTTATATTTTACGAGTAATCAGTAACGACCAATACAATATTGACTTGATGCACAATAAGATCTTTGTAGATAGTATCGATTTGAATATGGTATTTGGAGAAAATATGCCAAAAATTTCATATGACTTTGACAGCAGTATCCATTTCAATCACTGGATCAATATCCGACTTAGATTTAATATTTCAAGTCATGAATTGGAGTTTATATTACCGGATACCTCTTTCACACAATCCAACATCCCATTTGATTATAACCAACCAACAAAATTTATTTTTGGCGCATGTGACTATGGACGATTTAAAACAAGGGATATACCACCTTTCAATCTCCGTGATGTAAAAATATTTGTTGACGATAAACTTAAACATCACTGGCCACTTAATGAATACGAAGGAACGGAAGCCAAAGATATTGTCCATAATAAAATGGGCCGAGTCAGACATCCAAATTGGATAAAAAAAATGCACCTGGAGTGGTTGAAAAGCCTGGAATATTCATTGAAAGGAAATGTGCTGGTCGCTGCAAATACTGACGAGGAAAAAATTTATCTCATTGGGAATGAGGAAATGCTTATTTATTCTCTTTCTGATAATTCAACTCAACTAATTCTGTATGATATCAAACTCTCCCAATTCAGCACAGAGCAAGCCATCTATGTTCCCGGCACCAATTCCATTTATTGTTATGACATTGATAATCATAAGATATCCATCTTTGATCTTGCTAACCAAAAATGGACCTTCTCAGAATCTGTAAACCAAGAATTTAGAGGCTTCCGGCATCACAATAAATTTCTATCCACAACAGACTCCATGCTTTACCTATTCGGAGGGTATGGTTATCATGAATATAAAAATGAGGTACAAACCGTCAATCTTCATACAATGGAATGGAATAAATTGGAGGGAGACTGGAATGAAATATTTAAGCCCAGATATCTTGCAGCCCTTGGAGGGGAAAAAGATACTGTATATTTATTGGGAGGATATGGCAGCTCAATCGGTGACCAAATGATTAGTCCACAAAATTTCCATGAGCTGTTGGCTTATTCTACTACTAATAACAGTTTTGTACACAAATTTGATCTTGAATTTCCGGATGAAGATTTGGTGTTTGGAAATTCCATGATCATTGATTCTGAAAATCATTATTATTATGCCCTTTCCTTCTCACGTTTCAATGTTAATAATTCCTTGCAATTGGTACGTGGCAATCTTAACGAACCTACAATTGAGCAAGTGGCAGATGAAATACCCTATATACATTTTGATACCAAATCATATGTTGATCTATACTATTTCCCAACAAGTGGATACCTGGTAACATATACTGGTATCTCAGATGAGTCTGGAAATACGAATATTGAACTGCACGAACTTAAATACCCTCCAAATGGTGTACCAGCTCAATTGGTGACCAGGTCAATTGTTAATGGCGGATCTATAATCATTTTCTTCGCCTTCATTGCAGTTCTTGCTTCTTTATTATTTATCTATTTTAAAAGAAGAAAACATAACGAATCTTCCTCTGTTGATAAGGATGCACATTCGTCAGAAGAAGAGATTGAATTGTGGAAAATGAACGTTGATGAACTCAGCCATTCCGAGGCAAAAAATAAGGGGATTCATTGCTTTGGGGGTTTTCGTGTATTCGATCAACAAGGCAATGACGTTACGGGTGAATTTACTCCTTTGCTTAAGGAATTGTATCTGCTTATATTTCTGCATACCGTCAAAGATGGTAAAGGGATTTCCTCCGAAAAGTTACTTGAAATTTTATGGTTCGATAAGGACCTTGAAAGTGCACGAAATAACAGATCTGTAAATACCGCAAAATTAAGGGTTGTACTAGATAAGGTTGGCAATTTTGATATCAATCATAGCACTGGCTACTGGAAAATAATATCAAATGAGCCAAAGGTGTATAATGACTATTGCGAGTTCATTCAAATAACCCAAAAAATCAAGAATCCAACTAAAAACGATATTCTGAGGCTCATCAAAATCACCCGGGAAGGCCCATTTCTTGGTAATGTGAGTTATGAATGGTTAGACAGCTTTAAATCGGCCACATCTGATAATATAATAAACGCTCTAATAGGATTTTCTGACTCTTTGGATATTAAGAATGATGCGCATCTGATCATTCATATTGCTGACTGTATCTTCAATTTTGACAGCATCAATGAGGATGCCATGATTCTTAAATGCAAGGCCCATCATGCACTGGGTTCACATAGCATACCAAAAAGTACATATGACAAATTCAAAAAAGAATATAAGACGTTGTATGGCGAAGAATACGGTGTCTCCTTTGCAGATATTATCAACAAATCCAGGTCTGATAACATAAATACTTAAATTCAATTGCAATCGTACTTCAGTCGGTGTTTAAGTTCCACATCGTATAAAACTAAAAACTGTTTTAGCCGGGTCAACAATACACGATAATTGAATCAGTTTTTCATCATAATCGATCTGCCAACTAATAGACTATCCGGTACAAAATCTATCTTTTCTGCTAATGTTGTGTTGATCCAGTAGGTTGACTCTTTATTTCTTGTAACAGGAAAATCTGTGATTTTACTTCCTTTGAGGATTTTTTTGGCCGTTTCAGCAACCCAAATTCCCTGCTCTTTGGCAACTTTTGTTAATCCAAATACTGCGTAGGGCATCATAAAGTCTTCAGTCGTTACAACCGGAACTTTTATATGACGCTGGATAAAAGATATTGCCTCATCCCGATCCCAACCCTTGATGGCTCCATTTGTGGGCAAATAAATGATATCGAACGATTGATTGGCATCCTCAAAGACGGTTTTCCATTGATCAAAATCATCAACTAGTTGGTGTACAACATTCACACCCACACGATGAAAAAGTGTATCCAGCAACTGCCTTTCTTTTCGTGAAGTAGTCGTATTTTCAGATAAGAATAGTAACTTTCCCATGGAGGGATAGTACGCTCTCATTGCAATTACCATATCTGCAACGGGAAGTATTTCAAGCATTCCTGTAACCTTATCCGGCGGAAGATCATATTCATCATCTGTCCAGTTAATCCCACAAAAAACCACCGGCATGGCAAGCTCCTCCAGGTGTGGCTTAACGATATATTTTATAGCATTGTCATCTGAAATCAACAGAATATCAGGATCATTTTGCATGATCGTGTCAAATAACTGTCCAGCTTTCATCTCGATATGATCCCTGGAAGGATTTCTTTTGGTATCCATGAAGTAAGTAGCTACTTCAAAACTATCGGTCGGGAGATTTTCAAGTATGCCATCCATAATATCATCACTTGACGGATGCCCGCGATGAAAAGAATTGATATAAGTGACCAACTTTTTCTGATTTTCCTGGGGTGAGCACATTTGCAACATTAAACAACTAAAAATTGACAATAAAAATCGGTAGGTATAGTGCATTATTTTCATCTTATAAATATTTGTAAGGTAATGTATTAATTAAAATCTTTTGCTGTTAATATTCTATTACAAAAGTTCGCTGGAATAGCTATTTGTCCATCCGGAAGTTCCAATTCAATAAGTTGTCGAAACAAATCTGCCAGGACAACCTTCTCACCATTAAATGGAAAACGAATCGAATTGGCTTCATTTAGATTCGGATCATTGATTCTTCTTAAATACTCCAAAGCATATGCTGTTTTTCTTTTGTATCGTTTAGCCTTTTCAGGATCTCCCCAAAAAGACAGTGATTTTAGAAATTTGATATCAGCATTTTCGTCGAGAGCCACTTCCAATAATTCAATCACATGATCAGCAAACTCTGTGGGCTCATCACAGCGTTGATAATGGTAGTCGATTAAAGCAGGAATATCTTTCTTTGGTGTTTCGTAGAGTTTTTTTCTGAATAGGTTATTAGCAAGAGCTCATGTAGCCTTTTTAGTATGTTTTAGTATGTATGGAGATGGATCCAAAAGATCCTGGGTGGTCTGGAAATAATTGGTTGGCATAGCGATCTTTTGTTTTCACTATTATAGCATAAAAATTGATTTCAAAGTGCAGAAAATTATAATCAATTACAATTTGCCAATCTATTCAGGCAGTTGAAGATAGTGGAAAGAACATAGAAAAATGGGATCAAGAATTTGGAATAAAGCACTATTTACTATTTATGATGGTATTTGAAGAATAAACAATTGCCAACATGCGTAGGATGCCATACAATTTTTCGGCACCAAGGATTCAGCAAAGTTGGTCAAGCTAGCACAAATTTTTGCTGTTGATTCTTGCTAATAAGTGGTCACGAAGTTTAAAGCGGTGATTTTCACGCCATATCTCTTAGTGTGAACTGGAAGAGAGATTGATCATGATAGATCCTTTTCTTCTACTCAATTTCATATAATCGAAAACCGACCAATAAGCAGGACTATTCCTAAGATCATCAATTTCAAACTATACCATAAAGTTATCTCATCTCATATATCGAAATTATTTTATATACAAAAATAGAAGTAATTGTTTTTTTATTATATTAGTTAAAATTTGAGAAAAATGAGAAGAAGTGATCTTGGAGAATTTGAAGAGATTGTTCTATTAAGTGTAGCTGCCCTAGCACCTCATGCCTACAGTGTTGCCATCGCCGAAGAATTAGAATTCCAAACAAAAAAAATTATTACCACCGGAGCGGTTCATGCAGCATTACAGAGAATGGAAAATAAAGGATTGGTATCTTCCAAATTGGGTGAGGCAACCAAAGAGAGGGGGGGGAGGAGAAAAAGATTATTCACAGTAACATATGCTGGAAGTCAAATCCTACATGAAGTGAAAGAAATTCGGGATCGTTTATGGGATAAAATCATTCCAGGAACCCTTCCTCAATACTCCATTTGATCATGTCATTCTATAATAAATTACCTGATAAAAGTAAAAATCCTTCCAAAGACTGGAAAGTAAAACTACTTACAAAATTCTGCTCCTATAATATACGAGAAGAAATTCTGGGAGATTTGCAAGAAAGGTATCTATTGAAATCAGAGAAATTGGGGGATGCTGCAGCCCGCAAATACTATTGGAGAGAGGTATTGTCGTATGCAAGACCATCTTTTTTCAAAAACCCGAAAGTCAATAACAACAAAACAAACACATTTGAAATGATAAGAAACTATTTCAAAATTGCCTATAGAACTACAATTCTTAACAAAGCATTTTCTTCAATAAATGTGATTGGACTTTCACTTGGAATGACTTGTTTTTTACTAGTCTTTTTGTGGATCCAGGATGAATTGAGCTATGACAGGTATCACCAAAATGCCGATAATATATATCGAGTTGTCTCGTCATTTAAAAATGCTGACAATCCGTGGACAAGTTGGCCTGTTGCCCACTTCCCATTTGCGACGGAAGCAAAAAATAAATATCCGGAGGTGAAAAATGTCGCACGTTTTTTGGGTGCTGGCAGAACTGTGTTTCGACATGAGGAGAACTATTATTATGAAGATGAATTTTACAGGGCGGATTCAACGGTATTTAACATGTTTTCATGGAATTTTATCTCCGGAAACCCTCGGACAGCGCTGGACAATCCCAATAGTATGGTTGTTACAAGGTCAATTGCCGAAAAGTATTTTGGCACAACAGATTGCCTCGGTAAATCCCTTGTTAACGATAACAATGATCAGTACAATATTACAGGAGTAATCGAAAATATTCCCCGCAACTCTCATTTCAGATTTGACGCCCTCTTTTCAAGTAATAATGTACCGGAATTTCTACGAAATTGGAGAAATCTTGGTGTGTTAACATATATTGAGTTACCTGATGATTATAATTATCAGGAATTCCAACCTGCATTAGATGCTATTATTACACAACATATAACGCCTATACATCAGGAGCAAAGTACGAGCTTTCGTTATGAACTCCAACCGATCACATCCATCCACCTGCATTCCAAAGTACAGTTCCAGGCTGATGAAGCAGGAGATATCAATACCGTGTATATATTTTCGGTTGTTGCGATACTCATGCTTATTATTGCCTGTATCAATTATATGAACCTTGCCACGGCCAGATTTTTAAAGAGGGCGCGTGAAGTAGGTGTTCGTAAAGTAGCCGGTTCATCCAAATTACAACTTGTCATGCAGTTCCTGTCTGAATCACTCTTGATTACACTAACAGCTGCATTTCTGTGTGTATTCCTCATCTATATATTTCTCCCCCTCTTTAATGAAATTGCCCAAAAACAAATACCATTTTCTATACTTTTTCAAACTAACCTGATCCTTTTATTCCCTGGGGTGGTTCTTTTTACAGGAATATTGGGAGGGAGTTATCCTGCTTTCTACCTGTCATCATTTAAGCCGATAAATGTATTAAAAGGAAGAATGGCCTCTAAGAGAGGAAAGCCGATGCTGCGAAAAGCACTGGTAGTCACACAGTTTATTATATCATTGGCTTTGTTGACATCTACACTGATTGCATATAGGCAGCTGGAATTCCTCTCCAACAAAAACCTTGGCTTTGATAGGGAACATGTGGTTCTTGTTAATATGCGTGATCCCGGTTTAAGGGAAAAGTTTCAGCCATTAAAGAATGAACTTCTCACCATACCTGAAGTTGTGTATGTATCGACTGCTTCTAACGCTCCGGGAAATAATATGCCAAGGATGAGACTTGGTGTGGAAACCAATGATGGAAATATTGAAGAGGATAAAACAGTTGAATTTTATTTTGCTGACTTTGATTTCATCCAAACACTGGGAATGGAAATAATAGAAGGCAGGAATCTTGATGAGCAATTTTCAAGCGATACGGCTTTTTCAGTGCTCGTTAACGAAGCAATGGTATCACAAATGAATTGGGATCATCCATTGGGTAAGAAAGTTAAGTTACCTGTATTCGGACAGGACAGTACAGTGACTAAGGAAGTGGTTGGTGTAATAAAAGATTTTCATCAAAAGTCACTATACGATCATATAGAACCACTTCTTGTACAGTACGCGAACAGTAGCTTTGTCCTTTATGTGAAAATCGATGGAAATGATATTAGCAACACTTTACAAAAATTAGAAAATAGTTGGAGAAGTATCCATCCGGATCGCCCATTTGACTTTTCCTTTCTTGACCAAGATTTTGCCGCAAATTATGACGAGGATAAAAGGCGCGGAAAAATATTTGCTGTATTTAGTGTCTTGTCTATAGTTATTGCATGCCTAGGACTGCTTGGCTTAGTGGCCTTCACAACTGAAGAACGTAACAAGGATATCGCCATACGAAAAATCAACGGTGCTAGTACCCCGAATCTGGTAATTTTGCTGTCCAAAGACTTTCTAATGCTTGTTTTACTGGGCGCAATCATTGCGCTTCCAGTGACGTGGTATTATATGGACAACTGGTTGAATAATTTTGCCTATAAGATCATTTTATTGAATGAGTTAGGGCTAGCCTTGAAGGCTACAATTTTGCTAATAATAGCAACAATGCTTACTGTTGGTTATCATACAATAAGGACTGCTACAAAGAACCCGGTAAGATATCTTCGATCGGATTAATATTAGTTATTTTATGGTATCTGCACCCAAACTTATAGTTAATTCAAAAATTAGACGATACTTAAGATGTCGGTGACATATTCACCAACATATAACAATTTTACAAGTTGTATCCACACTATTTTTTTTTGAAAATTGATGTTAAGAATTTTGAATCAGTAAGCCATCTCCTCTTGCAAAGTATTACGAGCATATTTATATGACTTACTCAATTACAATTTTGTCTATATTAGAATGAAATAAGCATACTCACCCAATGCTTCGGAATTGCGCATCAATTCGATAATGGCCATCCGTTGATTGGCTTTGCCTACCGTGTATTGCTGATTATCCATGATCAGATAGGTTATTGTCCTTTTCAACAGCCTTAACTATTTCCATCTGATCGGTTTCTAATGCAGTAAATCCACATATATCTATCATTGCTTCAAACAGATTTTTGTAAAATTTTCAATCCCCAGAAATACTGACTGATCCTGATTCATGAGCAAATAGAGTCTTGTTTTTGGGCAAATTGTGGGCACATAAAAAAGCACTTACAAATTTTACTTCGTAAGTGCTTGATTATCAATGTGGGCCCACATGGGCTCGAACCATGGACCCCCTGATTATGAGTCGGATATTTTACTATATTTTACTTATTCATATTTTGCAATTAAGTACATAAAACATTGTATATAAGCAATATACAAAATACTATTTATTTTCCTTTTCTTTACTTTCTTGAAAAATGTATGCAAATTGTATGCAAATTATAAAACTATGTATGCGCATCAACGAACTCTACTCGACAAAAGAAGACCAAAAAAAGAAGGACAATATCCCGTAAAGGTCAGGGTTACATTTGAGAGACAACAAAAATATTACCCGGTAGGTGTAGACTTATCTCAGGAAGACTTTGACAAAATCTCTAATCATTCTGTAAGGAAAGACCTAAGATCTGCCAGACAAAAGATATTGTTGATGGAAGCCAAGGTCAGCAAAGCTATTGAATCTATCAAACAATTTTCATTTGAAGATTTGAAAGTGGCACTAGAAGGTAATAGTTTTATGAAAAGCTCATCTATTGAGGTATATGATCTGTTTGATGAAGTGATTTCAAAATTGAATAGAGAAGGAAGAATCTCTACGGCCTCAGCATACAAAGATGCTCGAAATTCCCTGGCGGGATACAAGTCGAAACTAAATTTCAAACAAATAACCATTCAATTCCTCAAAGATTATGAAGCTCAACTGAAAAGTGAAGGCAAATCAATTTCTACGATTGGTATTTATCTTAGACATCTCAGGGCTATTTACAACAAAGCAATAGAAGCTGCAATAATTGATCAAAAGTATTACCCCTTTGGAAAAAACAGGTATCAGATCAAGGCACCAAGAAACATTAAAAAAGCCTTAACGATTGAACAAATCAATAAGATCATTAATTACGAAGTTGAAGAAGGAACTACGCAACATTTTGTCCGAGACATCTGGCTGTTCTCCTATTTGTGTAATGGAATGAATATTAAAGATATCATCAATCTCAAATTCAAAAATCTATTTGGAGATACTATTCAGTACGATCGTTCAAAAACCTCCAACACAATTCAGAATCCTAAGCCGATTGTCATCACCCTACTTCCCAAAACAAAAAAGATTATTGAAAGATGGGCTGTTGAAAAGAAAAATGAGGATGATTACATTTTTCCAATATTAAGAAAAGACATCAGTGAATTGCAAAAACAAAAAGACAAGGACCAATTCGTTAAGACGGTTAATAAATACATGAAGCGGATTGGTGAGGATATCGGGTACGACAAGCCACTCACGACATATGCTGCCAGGCATTCATTCGCAACGGTACTTAAAAGGTCTGGGGCCCCTACAGAATTCATCAGTGAATCTCTTGGGCATAAATCACTTCAAACAACAGAGGCTTATCTAGATAGCTTTGAAGATGATACAAGAAAGAAGTTTATGGAGAATCTGATTCCCAAATAATGGGATTACTATTGTAGCTCCTTTTAGATAAAGAATCATTAATCGAATTTATAATATTACGCTATTCGCGATTCGCGAATTACAAATCATTTGGTATATTTATATAGATTTTAAAAAAACAACATGAAAAAGCATAGCGGAATGCGTCCGCATGACATAGCGATTTTACTTAAAATTGCCAGTAAAGGTCAACAAAGTTGGTATATGAAAGACCTTGCTTATGAGCTTGGAATTAGTGCCAGCGAAATAAGTGAAAGCATCAATCGCTCTGCAATCTCTGGACTGATAGGTAGCAATAAGAAGACCCTTAATAAATTAGCTCTAATCGACTTTTTAAAATCCGGTTTGCGATTTGTATATCCACAACAACCAGGAGCCATGGTTAGAGGTATTGGAACAGCTCATTCTGCATCCCCCCTAAATGATAAAATACTGAGCGAAGAACCATTTGTTTGGCCGTATGCGAAAGGGAATATTAGAGGGCAGGCAATAGAGCCTTTACATCCCAAAATACCAGAAGCTTGCCTTCGAGATAGCAAATACTACGAACTAATGGCTTTGACTGATGCTATAAGGGTTGGAAAGGCAAGGGAACAAAATTTAGCTGTTGAAATGATAAAAGAAAGAATAGAACATGCTTAAAAACCAGACAATCAATATAAAAGTGTTTGAAAAAGTCGCATTTGCATTGGGAGAGCTTAACACTGATGTAATCTATGTTGGAGGTGCTGTTGTAAGCCTGTATGTCACCGATGTAGGAGCTGAACAGCCTCGACCAACCAAGGATATTGATATTTCTGTTCAGGTTAGCTCATATGCGCAAATGGATCAATTACGAGAAAAATTGGCTAACAAAAAGATATATCCAGCTCCAACCGAAACAATTATGTACAGGTATTCCTACGAAGACATATTAATTGATTTTATCCCTTACGAAGAAACGCCTCTTGGCCCAACAAATCGATGGTTGAAACCAGGGTTTAAAAAAGCTTACCCTATAAAAGTTGGGGATGCTGAAATTAAGATTTTGCCAGTAAGTTTATTCCTTGCAACAAAATGGGAAGCTTTTAAAGATAGGGGTGGTGATCCAAGAACGAGTCATGATTTCGAGGATATTATATACGTAATTGACAATAATCAAAATTTAGTTGATGATATATCTAATGCCAAAAAGGATGTTCGTGACTTTTTGAAACTAATGAGTAAGGAAATACTTACTCATTCATCAGCAAAGGAAATAATTGAATGTCATATAAATCCTTATACTGCTAATGAAAGAAGAAAACTCATTATAGGGAAACTAGAGCAAATAGTTGACTTAGTTTAATAACTATCCAAAACAGTCTAAATCTCACCAAATCACTGAGGAATATTTGGATAGCTTAGAGGATAGTTCCAGAATGAAGATTATGGAGAATTTGATTCCGAAGTAGCCATTATCCGCCTGAGATCTCAACTAATTA
>CAWZYX010000101.1:0-11260 GCA_963966315.1 uncultured Winogradskyella sp.
AGTGGAAATGGTGGCGCCGGACCTTGAGATTCCGGGTAAAATGGCTATTGCCTGAGCTATCCCGATCACAAGGGCATTCCAGAAAGAAACGTTCTTATCGGTATTTTTGGCTTTATCTGCAAGTATCAAGAGAGCGGCTGTTACTAGCAGCATACAGCCAACCAGGAGTATTTTACCACCAAATAGTACCTCGAGCTCCTCTTCAAAGAAAAGACCAACAATAGCAGCGGGGACCATGGATAGAGCAATCTTTAGAACAAATTGCAGCTCTTCATTCCATTCGAGTTTCAGTGCCCCTTTAATAATGGAGAGAACGTCTCTTCTAAAGATAACCAAAGTACTTAATGCGGTAGCAAAATGTAGAACAACAGTAAACAGTAGAGATTCTTTTGGAATGGAATTGTCGCCAAGGATGGCTTTCCCAAGCTCCAGATGACCACTAGAGGACACCGGAAGAAACTCCGTAAGCCCTTGAATGATCCCTAAGAGAAGTGCATCGATGGTGTCCATCTGTTTAATGAAAGGAAATTAAAACGATTGTCAGGACTTTTTATCCTTGTCAGGATTCAGTAAAATGGCATACACCTGAATTCCAAAGCCTATAAGTACGAGGGTTGGCGCAAGTCTAATGCGTCTCCAGCTGAAAATGGAGGGGTCAAAAACATTGGGGTCGTCACTACCACCACCTGACATAAGGATAAATCCAACTGCGATAAAACCCAGGCCTATAAACAACCATTTGTAGTTTTTCTGTTCAAAGATAAAGACCGGTTTTTGTGCTTCTTTTCGTTTTTTCTCACCCATTTTATTCAAATTCTGTGAACAGGACTTCTTTATCTACCTCTATTTGTGAAATATGAGCCGACGTTCCTATTGGTAATTTAGCCAGATGCAAAGTAACAGTTTTATTTAATACCTTCTTCCTAAGACTATCTAAATTTAAGCCAAGTTCCAATCCTCGATTAATGTAGAAGCGATCCTGATGCTTGTTGAAAAAAACGATATCATAAGTTGATCCTTCCCTAACTTCAATGATAGAAGTATCCACCACTGTACAATCCTTAGGTTGAGTATCATAGATTGCAAAGCTCGCCATAAACACAACCAGTAAAATACAGGACGAAATGATGAAAATTCCCAGAACGATCAGGGCTTTTTTCATAATGTTGATGATTCTTTTTTAAAATTGAAGAAAAACATAAAGGCCAATATTAATAATAAAGTTGGTCGGTTTTTAAATTCAAAAAACGCTGAGTAGCAATAAAGGTACTGATCCAGGTAATTAATATGCCCAAAACAAAAATAAGTACAAAGAGCAATCCAATGATCACCAGATTGTTCAGCAAGAGTAGCTCGGGAAAACTGCGATCAAGGTAGTACAGTACAAAACCTATTCCTACACTAGCAAATAACGCTCCAATGATACCTAACTGAACGCTTCTCCAGACAAAGGGACGTCGAATAAACGATTTTGTAGCACCAACCATTTGCATGGTTTTGATGATGAAGCGCTTCGAATAAACGGCAAGTCTTATGGAACTATTGATCAATAGCATAGCAATGAGGGTAAAGACCACGGAAGCAATCAGTACCCATAATGAGATCTTACGAACATTATCATTCATGAGATCTACCAGTACCTCGTCATAGGTGATATCTTCAATGAATTCTTTTTGGCTCAAGGTGTTCACGATCTCCGTGATTTTGCTATTGGTTACATAGGCCGCATTTAAATAGACGTCAATTGAATTTTTCAAAGGGTTATAGCCCAGAAAATCCGTGAAGGATTCTCCTGTTTCGGATTCCATTAGTGCAGCAGCTTCTTCTTTACTCACATAAACGGCCTGCTTGGTATAATCGGCCATGGCAAGACTGTTTTTCAGCTCGTCAATTTCTATCTCTTTAGTACCGTCCTCCAAAAATATACTAATGGCGACGTTTTCCTTAAAATGATCTGCCACACGTTTGGAGTTGATGAGAAGTACCCCCAGACACCCTAATAAAAAAAGCACCAGGGCAATACTAATTACCACTGAAATATATGAGGAAATGAGTTTTCGTTTCTGGTAATGTTCAAATGAAGACCCCATGGAGTATTGATTAGAGCGTAAAAATAAAAAACTAAATGAAGCACTACTATATAGAACGATTAACTTTTTATAGTGTTGTAATAAGATTAAATTTGCAGCTTTATTGCAGGATAAAGACCATGAGATACGATTTCAATACCATTGAAAAAAAATGGCAGGACTACTGGGCCAGTCATCAGACCTTCAAGGCTGAAAACAACTCGGAAAAACCTAAGTACTATGTGCTGGATATGTTTCCATATCCAAGTGGTGCCGGGTTGCACGTAGGCCATCCTTTGGGTTACATTGCTTCGGATATTTATGCTCGTTACAAGCGTCATAAGGGTTTTAATGTGTTGCATCCTCAGGGGTATGATAGTTTTGGTCTGCCCGCTGAACAATATGCGATTCAAACCGGTCAGCACCCTGCAATTACCACCGAAGAGAATATAAAGACCTACAGAAGGCAATTGGACCAGATCGGCTTTTCGTTTGACTGGTCACGCGAAGTGCGCACCAGTGACCCTTCTTATTACAAATGGACCCAGTGGATTTTCATTCAGCTATTTGAGTCCTGGTACAATAATAACACCAATAAAGCAGAGCCTGTTTCGAGTCTTATCGAACAGTTTCAAACGTCCGGAAATGAGCACATTGATGCTGCCTGCGATGAAGACACACCTCTTTTTTCTGCTAAAGAATGGCAGGATTTCAGCGCTGTGCAAAAGCAGGAGATGCTGCTAAAGTACCGACTCACTTATCTGGCAGAAACTGAAGTCAACTGGTGTCCGGCTCTTGGGACTGTACTGGCCAACGATGAGATCGTCAATGGTGTCTCTGAGCGTGGTGGTCATCCTGTGGTTCGAAAAAAAATGACCCAGTGGAGCATGCGTATTTCCGCCTATGCAGAGCGCTTAATTCAAGGACTTGACACCATCGATTGGACTGATTCGCTTAAGGAGACTCAGCGCAACTGGATTGGGAAATCAGTAGGGGCTTCGGTGACTTTTAAGGTGAAGGGTCACGATGAGCTCATTGAGGTCTTCACTACAAGGCCAGACACTATATTTGGAGTGTCTTTTATGACCCTTGCTCCAGAGCACGAGCTGGTTGCCAGAATTACCACAGCAGAGCAAAAAGAAGCAGTAGAAGCTTATGTGGAAGCAACTGCCAAGCGTAGTGAACGAGATCGGATGGCGGATGTAAAAACCATCTCCGGTGTATTTACAGGAGCTTATGCCGAGCACCCCTTTACCAAAGAACTTATCCCTATTTGGATCGGGGATTACGTGCTGGCGAGCTATGGGACCGGTGCAGTGATGGCTGTGCCTTGTGGCGACCAAAGAGATTATGATTTTGCAAAGCATTTTGGAATTGACATCCCCAATATTTTTGAGGGAGTGGACATCTCGGAGGAAGCTTTTGCCGATAAGGAGCATACGGTCATTGCCAATAGCGATTTTCTGAATGGCCTTGGTTATAAAAAAGCAGTTAAGCGTGCTATTGAGCAGCTTGAACAAATAGGTCAGGGAAAAGGAAAGACCAACTACCGACTACGTGATGCGGTATTTTCGAGACAGCGCTACTGGGGAGAACCCTTTCCGGTTTATTACAAAGAGGGCATGCCTCAGATGATTGATGCCAAGCACCTTCCGCTTACACTGCCGGAAGTAGAAAAATATTTACCAACTGAAACCGGCGAACCGCCCTTGGGAAATGCCAGGGTCTGGGCCTGGGATACAGAAACCAACACGGTAGTTGATAATGACCTTATAGATCATAAAACGATATTCCCGTTGGAATTGAATACGATGCCGGGATGGGCTGGGAGTTCTCAATACTTTAACCGTTACATGGACCCTCATAACACGGAGGAGATCTTTTCAAAACAAGCCATTGACTACTGGCAGCAGGTAGACTTATATATTGGAGGTAGCGAGCATGCCACAGGACATTTACTGTACGCTCGTTTTTGGGAGAAGTTTATGTTTGACAGGGGCTATGTACCTGTAGATGAGTTTGCAAAGAAGTTGATCAATCAGGGGATGATTTTAGGGACTAGCGCTTTTTTATATGAAGTAACTTTAGATGGTAAGTCTCTGAATATTTTTGTTTCCTCCGATTTAATTGAAGGACATGAGTATATCGATTCTCAACATCCAAAATGGTCTGAATTAATTAAGCTTTATGAAGCAAGAGGATTAAAGAAAGAAGATTATGATAATAAATCGAAAATCAGATTAATTCATTGTGATGTATCTTATGTAAACTCATCAGATGAATTGGATGAAGAAGGGTTCAAAAAATGGCGTCCAGAATTTAAAAATGCGGATTTTATTACCAACTCCGAAGGTGTTTTCAAGGTAAAACGAGATGTTGAAAAAATGTCCAAGTCCAAATACAACGTTGTGAACCCGGACCAGATCTGCGAGCAATATGGAGCCGACAGTCTAAGGCTTTACGAGATGTTTTTAGGTCCTCTGGAGCAATACAAGCCTTGGAACACCGCCGGCATTTCAGGAGTACACAGTTTCCTTAAGAAATTATGGAAGTTGTTCATGGATGACAATGGACTTAAAGTGAACGCATCGGAACCCAATAAAGATAATCTGAAGACCCTGCACAAGACCATCAAAAAAGTTGAAGAAGATATCGAGAATTTTTCATTCAATACGTCCGTATCCACTTTTATGATCGCCGTGAATGAGCTTACCGCTCAAAAATGCAGCTCGAGAGCGATACTTGAACCTCTTCTGGTGGTTATCTCTCCTTACGCACCGCACATTGCCGAAGAACTTTGGTCTCAACTGGGGCATAAAGAATCCATTGCCTATGCTGCATTTCCAAAATTTGATGAAGCTCATTTAGTGGAAAGCACAAAGACCTATCCTATTTCCTTTAATGGAAAAATGCGTTTTACTTTGGAGTTATCACTAGATCTCAGTAAGGAGGACATCGAGGCAGCCGTTCTGTCTGATGATAAAACCAAGGCGCAGTTGCAGGGGCGTACCCCTAAAAAGGTAATTGTTGTACCGGGCAAGATCGTTAATATTGTGGGCTAGAAAACCAGGAATAAATTATTGTATACCGCTACCACAGGTCGCGGTTTTTTAGAGAATAATCAGTTTAAGAGGGATAAATTATGAATATGATAAATATTTTAATTATCTGATTCTAAGCGATCTCGTTTAAAAAATTCAAACTAAATTCAAGTCCAATTACTAATCTTATTACTCTCTTAAAGATGAACATTGGAATTCCAAAAGAAATCAAAAACAATGAAAACCGTGTGGGCATGACCCCCGCCGGAGTGTATGAACTTATTAAAAACGGCCACAGTGTTTTTGTCCAGCGACATGCCGGTAAGGGCAGTGGTTTTACCAACGAAGACTACCAACAGGTCGGTGCCCAGATCCTGGATTCAATTGAAGAGGTCTATAATGCCAGTGAGATGATCGTTAAGGTGAAGGAACCAATCGCTGAGGAATATCCTTTGATCAAATCCCATCATGTTGTTTTTACGTATTTCCATTTTGCTTCCAGTGAGGTGCTCACTAAAGCCATGATTAAGAGCAAAGCGGTCTGTATTGCTTATGAAACGGTTGAATGTGATAATGGCACCCTCCCACTGCTTACCCCAATGTCTGAAGTTGCGGGCAGAATGGCCATACAGCAGGGGGCAAAGTACCTTGAGAAACCTATTAAAGGAAAAGGGGTTCTCTTAGGCGGGGTTCCGGGAGTACCTCCCGGTAAGGTTCTGGTGCTTGGTGCCGGAACAGTTGGTATACAAGCTGCTAAGATGGCCGCTGGCTTGGGGGCACATGTTACCATAATGGACATCAATATGAAACAATTACGCTATGTTAATGATGTGATGCCCAATCATGTGGTGACTGAGTTTTCAAGTGAATTCAATATTAGAAACCGCATCAAGGATCATGACCTCATAGTTGGCGGTGTCCTCATCAAAGGTGCTAAAGCACCAAAATTAATTACTAAAGACATGCTAAAAGACATGCACCCGGGAACGGTCATTGTGGACGTTGCTGTGGATCAGGGAGGTTGTATTGAAACGAGCAGACCCACCACGCACGAAGACCCTACCTACATCATTGACGATGTAGTGCACTATTGCGTAGCTAACATGCCTGGTGCGGTGCCCTATACCTCCACACTGGCGCTTACCAATGTCACTCTTCCCTACGTTCTTCGTTTGGCCAATAAGGGATGGGAAAAGGCCTGTGAGGAGGATCAGACTTTGGCCAAAGGATTGAATATTATAGATGGAAAAATAGTCTACCCTGAAATAGCTGAAGCCTTCGGTTGGGATGTGGAGGCCCTGGCTTAACTGACATTTTTTCTTAACATAGTTTTGGAATACTTTTTGACGATCAGTCTCTATATTTATCAATAGAAAATTTAAAGATTATGTTAGGATATTATGTATTGATTGGTGGGATAGCGCTCATCAGTTGGATGGTAAGCAGTCAGCTAAAGCGGAAGTTTGCACATTATTCTAAAGTTCATTTAAGAAATGGAATGAGTGGGCGTGAAATAGCTGAAAAGATGCTGGCAGACAATGGCATATACGATGTGGAGGTGATTTCTGTAAAGGGTCAGCTTACAGACCACTATAATCCAAAGAATAAGACGGTTAATTTAAGTGAATCGGTTTACAACCAGAGAAATGCAGCTGCAGCAGCAGTGGCAGCTCACGAGGTGGGGCATGCCGTACAACATGCTACTGCATACAGAGCGCTGGAAATGAGATCTTCTCTGGTGCCCGTTGTGAGTGTGACCTCAGGTATGTCTCAATGGCTTGTAATTGGAGGTTTGATCATGGGTGCTGCTGCGGGAGTCGGTTTGGGTTATTATGTCGCGGTAGCCGGATTGGTTTTTATGGCACTGGCAACGGCCTTTAGCCTCATCACCTTACCTGTAGAGTACGACGCCAGTAACAGAGCACTTGCCTGGTTAAAAGGAAAGCATATGGTGAGTCAGGAAGAATACGCCGGAGCAGAAGATGCTCTTAAATGGGCTGCTCGTACCTATCTGGTAGCAGCAATTGGCGCTCTTGCCTCTTTGCTGTATTGGGCTTTACAGGTGTTTGGCGGAAGAGACTAAATTTTAATTTGTCGATCTATCTGCTGCTGTAAGGATATAAATGTTTCTGTTCGTGACACCCCTTTAATGCTTTGCACCTCGGTATTGAGTAAATGCATGAGGTGCTCATTGTTTTTTGACAGTATTTTAATAAAGATGCTCCAGTCCCCTGTGGTGTAATGGCATTCCAATACTTCAGGAATGCGTTTAAGCTGTTTGACCGCCTCCGGATTACTCACTGCCTTATCGAGAAAGATCCCTACAAAGGCCATGGTCGTATAACCCAGTATCCTTGGGTCTATTACGAACTTAGAACCTGAAATAAGACCCGACTTTTCCAGCTTTCTTAGTCGCTGGTGTATGGCCGCTCCTGAAATACCAACTTCTCGGGCGATCTGTAAAATAGGAGTTCGGGCGTCTTCCATTAATGCCCGTAAGATTTTTTTATCAATTCCGTCGATTAGGACTCCACGCTCATTAACTTTCATACCTGTATTAGAATATCTGAAAGTTAAATTTAAGAAATGAATTTTAAAGTGTAACCTACAATCAATTATGAAAAATTAGGGCTGGTACTCCAGATCGGTAAATAGTCCTACCACGCTCACTGCATTGGCAGCATCGGTTGTTGAAGCAGAAACGCTTATGCTCCCGGAAATCAGACTAAAGCCTTCTTTAGACGGGTGGGGACGATGACTGCTTATGACCACCTGACCAGTAGTGGTAGCAAAGTAATTTAACTGTGTACTGGCTTGTCTGACCAGAAGGTAGGTTGTGAAATTATTTTCGTCTGTATTTCCCATTTCTTTCACTGCTCCATCCGAAAAACCATTAGTTCCATTCAGGAAGATAGTTATCTGATCGCCATTCTCGTCGCTGGCGTCGATTTGAAAGGTGCTGGGATTGGGTTTGGAGATTTGATATAGGGCGTCCTTGTAGCTATGGTTGCTGTAAGTACTTCCGTCAATGATGACTGAAAGACCAGGATCGTCCGATATGGTTGGTGTATTCTGATTGTCGTCAGAATCACAGGAAACCATCATAAGACTTATTAACAGGGCAAATAGTATACGAATTGTTTTCATCATAAATAGATTTTGGGCAGTACCATTATTCTAAAGTTAAACAGATAATGGAACTCTAATTTTTTTGGAAAGATAGACGTTATCGAAAATAAATCGATAATAACACATTAAAATTCGACAAAAGGAATAAAAAAGTAAGAAAAATAATAAATATTTATAAATTTAACGGATTGTACCCTAAGTAGGGGACCTTTTTTTCTTTAAATGAAATGCCCAATTGCTTCAATTCTTTTAAGATGGGCTCATAAACCTCTCTGGTAATTGGAATCTGCACGCCAGGTGTGGTAATGGAGCCGTTTAAAATGGATAATGCAGCCATAGCTACCGGAAGGCCTACTGTTTTTGACATAGCAGTGTAGTTCTGGTCTTCTCCGAGAGCCACCATAGTTGCATCAATTTGTTGTTTTCTGCCATCCAGCTCATATCCGAATTTGTGATACATCACAATCATATCTTTATCTGAAGCATCCAGTGTCCAGCTGTCCATAAGTATCTTCTGAAGAATTTGCGCTGGTGTCGCATTTTTCAGTTCTATTTTTTTTTCAGGACTAAAGAGGTCCAGTTCCAGAAATTTATCCCAGACAATATCATCCTGATCAATTTTTAAAGCATGCCTGAATTTTAATTCAACCGAATCTGTAGGACTGTAGGGTAAAAATGCGTTTACAAAATCGCGATAGCTCATATCTTCGCTGTCTTCGATGGTATAAGAGTCGTCCGTCATGCCTAGTTGTACAAAAACGTTCCATGCTCTGCTAAACCCTACCCTTCTCATGGTTCCACGATAAAGCGTTCTGGCATTATCCAATCCATAGGCGTGCTGGTATTTCAGTGAGTCTCTGTTGGCATAGGCTTCAAACCTGCCATAACCCTCCACATCAAGAAACTCAGTTCTTCGAAAAAGGCGGTGGTACGGGATGTATTTAAATTGCTTTTCCTGAATAAACTTGGCAGCGCCACCCTGGCCGGCCAATACGACATTTCTAGGATTCCAGGTAAATTTGTAATGCCAGAGATTGTCATCGCTCTCTGGTGCGACCAGACCACCGGTAAAGGATTCAAACAGTAAAATTTTACCTCCTTTGTTTTTGATGCGATCAATGACCTGCATGGCGCTCATATGGTCAATTCCAGGATCTACACCCATCTCATTCATGAAGATGAGCTTACTGGTTCTGGCCTCTTCATCAAGCGCTTGCATCTCTTTGCTAACATAGGATGCTGTCACCATGTGTTTTTTGTATTTCAGGCAATCTTTTGCCACTTCAGTATGAAGCCGCGCCGGAAGCATTGAAATGACTAGATCAGAGTGTTCAATGGCTACGGATCTTGATTTTTCATCAAAAATATCCAACTGGAGTATAGTTATCTGACTTTCAAATCCACTTAGTCGTTTTTTGGTCGCCTCCGGGTCAATATCTCCAATTGTAATACTAAGGTTTTCGTCAGAAGATTTTGAAACCAAATACTGAATGAGGTGAGAAGAAGATTTTCCCGCGCCAATGATTAATATCTTTCGCATACCGCTCACAAAAGTCTAAATTTGTTCCAAACGAATGTAAGAAACCCATTGCGATTTGTTAAACTAAGAATGGAACTATTTATGAACAAAACCATCCTCGTGACAGGAGCAGTTTTAGGACTGCTCGGAATATGTTTAGGAGCCTTTGCAGCTCACGGACTGGAATCCTCCATATCAGAAGAAGCCATTAAATCTTTTGAGACCGGCGTTCGCTACCAGATCTACCATGCCTTTTTCCTTTTGATCTTAGGTGCGACCAGTATTGTTTCTGTAAAGAAAAAGAAGATTGTGTATTATTTGGTGATCTTTGGAGTGCTTTTCTTTTCGGGCTCCATTTACGGATTGGCAACCAATGACTTGTCTGCCTTTGATTTTAAATCCATTGCACTTATTACACCTTTTGGAGGCCTTTTACTAATTATGGCATGGCTGGCCTTACTCTACGGTCTACTTAGAGGGAACAGGAATCCTGTAAATTGAGCCAGTGTTCCGTCAAATTGTATTAATTTTGCCCCTTTAACCAAAAAGATAAATTATGGTAAACCATACCCCAGCTACGAAAACGATTTCGTTAGAAAAGTATGGCATCAAAAATGCCAATGTTCATTATCAATTAACCCCATCCGAATTGCAGGCCAAAACCATTGAGCTCGGACTTGGTCGAGAGACTGCAAACGGAACACTGGCCATAAATACAGGAAAATTCACCGGACGTTCGCCTCAGGACCGTTTTTTAGTTCTGGACGACTACACCAAAGATCGCGTTTGGTGGGGTAAGACCAATAAGAGCATCTCTCCTGAACACTTCGATCATTTGCAGGGTGAAATAGAAAAGTACCTCTCTGAAAAGGAAATCTATGTCAGAGATGGCTTTGTCTGTGCCGATCCTAAATACAGAATGGGTGTGAGAACCATCACAGAATACCCATGGTCCAACATGTTTATCTTTAATATGTTCTTAAGACCAACAGAGGAGGAATTAAAGGATTTTGAAGAAGAATGGCTGGTGCTCTGCGCCCCGGGGTATAAATGTCCTGAGCCGGAAAAGTACGGATTAAGACAGGGCAATTTCTCTATACTCAACTTCACAAAGAAAATTGCTCTTGTTGGCGGGTCTGCTTACACGGGAGAAATGAAAAAAGGCATTTTTTCTGCCTTAAACATGATTTTACCTGTTGATAAAAACGTGCTCCCTATGCACTGTTCTGCAAATTTTGGAGAAGAAGGAGATACGGCTTTGTTCTTTGGCTTGTCCGGAACAGGAAAAACCACCCTCTCTGCCGACCCTAGCCGAAGACTGATTGGCGATGATGAACACGGATGGACGGCTGAGAACAGTGTTTTTAATTTTGAAGGAGGTTGTTATGCCAAAGTCATCGACCTTACTGAAGAAAAGGAGCCGGATATTTTCCGAGCCATCAAGCCGGGGGCTATTCTTGAAAATGTGGTTTTTAAAGAAGACGATACGGTCGATTTTATGG
>CAWZYX010000102.1:0-11062 GCA_963966315.1 uncultured Winogradskyella sp.
GTCGCCGCCTTTTTTGAAAGACTCAATCATTTATTTGGTTGGGTCTTTTTTTTTGTGATACATAAGGGAGAGTCACAGACGCAGCGCAGCTGGTCTGGATCGTGACCTTCACAAATGCACAGCATTTGGAAGCGTCATCGATAGGTCGCCGCCTTGTTTATCGCGTTTTATGTGTCAGTATTTTTATGCCTGTTCTGAGTTGAAATACAAGCTTTGTTAAAAGTGAGGTAATATTTCTGATCGAATAATTCAGTATCTTCCCACTTCAAATTATTTTACGTCCATTATCTATGAACAAAGGCATCTATATTACCTCTAATGACGCCGATAGTGGGAAATCTATCCTAACCATCGGTTTGATGAACTCTTTATTGAGGCACAAGCCCAGAGTGGGTTACTTCAGACCAATTATTGACGATACAATTGATCATTCCAAAGACAACCATATCCAAACGATCCTGTTGCATTTTGGAATTGATCTTTCTTATGAAGAGGCCTATGGCTACTCCATGTCCGACCTCATTAAAACATGGAACAGCGATGATCGGGAAGCTATTTTCAATACCATCATTTCCAAATATAAAACGCTTGAAGAACGATTTGATTTTGTCATTGTCGAAGGAAGTGACTTTTCTCAGTTCGGTGCCATCATTGAACTGGACCTGAATATTCTGATCGCCAAAAACCTCGGGATTCCGGTTCTGATCATTACAGGAGCATTAAACAAAAGTGTGGAGTCCACCGTTGATAGTTTGTTTTTGACATTTGATTCCTTTAGGGAAAAGGAAGTCAATGTCATTGGGGTCGTTGCAAACAAGGTTGAAGAAAACAAGTTGTCTGAGATGAAGAAGGATCTGGCAAAACGTTTTCCCGATGGTGTTCTTGTATATGTAATTCCAGTGCATCACAAGCTTAAAAACCCCACAATGAAGGAGCTTGCCAATTCAGTGGACGCCAAGGTGCTTTTTGGTTCGGAGCTACTGGACAGGCCCACCGGTGACATAAAGATCGGCGCCATGCAATTACGACATTTTTTGGAGCACGTCACTGATGACGCCGTTATTGTTACCCCCATAGATCGTGAGGATATACTAATGGGTAGTTTACAGGCCAATATATCTGCCAATTATCCGAGCCTCGCAGGTTTGATCCTGACTGGAAATATGGAGCTGTCACAATCTGTGGTGAGACTTATTGATGGTCTCGATAAAATTATTCCAATTATTTCTGTCGGTGATTCCACCTATGAAGTGGCTTTTCGATTAATCAATGTACGTTCGCACATTTATGCCGATAATAAACAAAAGATCAAACTATCCATCGACATGTTTGAAGAACATGTTGCAGTCGATCAGCTTCTAAGGCACATGGAAACTTATAAGGTGAGTAAGGACATGACACCAAGGATGTTCCAGTACTATCTGGTAAAAAGAGCTATGCAAAAGCGTAAGCATATTGTACTGCCCGAAGGAACGGACGATCGCATTCTAATGGCAGCCGTAAAACTGCAGAATTTAGACATTCTGGACCTTACCCTCCTCGGTGACCCTAGGATCATCGAATCATCCATAAAGCGATTGAATCTCAAATTTGATTATGACAAAACACCTATTATAAATCCTGAAGATTCCAACTATTTACCTGATTTCACTGCTACCTTGTACGAATTGCGAAAACATAAGGGGCTAAGCCCTGCTATGGCCGAGGACCTCATGCGGGACGTATCCTATTTTGGCACCATGATGGTTCATAAAGGCATGGCCGATGGGATGGTATCGGGTGCTGCTCATACCACCCAGCATACGATTAGACCAGCCCTGCAGTTTATAAAAACAAAACCCGGATTTTCAGTGGTCTCATCGGTGTTCTTTATGTGTTTGGAAGATCGGGTTTCTGTCTTTGGTGATTGTGCCATCAATCCCAATCCAACGGCAGAGCAGCTGTCCGATATTGCTATTGCTTCGGCAGATTCCAGCGCAGCTTTTGGTATCGACCCTAAGGTTGCTATGCTTTCATATTCTTCAGGAGTTTCAGGAAAGGGAGAAGATGTGGAAACTGTTAAAGAGGCAACGGCCATGGTTAGGAAAAAACGTCCGGATATTAAAATTGAAGGACCTATCCAGTACGATGCTGCAGTAGACCCGGTAGTTGGGAGAAAAAAGATGCCTGATTCAGAGGTGGCAGGTCAGGCCAGCGTGTTGATCTTTCCTGACCTTAATACGGGTAATAACACCTATAAGGCCGTACAAAGAGAGACCGGAGCTTTGGCTATAGGGCCTATGCTCCAGGGGCTTAACAAACCCATCAATGATCTGAGCAGGGGTTGTACGGTTGATGACATTTTTAATACAGTGATAATAACAGCCATACAGGCTCAGGAGTAACATAAGAGACCTATGAACATTCTTGTACTTAATTCAGGAAGCTCATCCTTAAAATACCAGCTGTTCTCAATGCCTGAAGAACAGGTGGTTTGCTCCGGTATGGCAGAGCGCATCGGTTTGGAAAACAGTGTACTGGTCCATCGTTATAAGGATCAAATAGTGGAGAGTAATACGCTTATCCCTGATCACAAGTCTGCACTCGAACACATTGTACACCTTTTAATAGGGTATGAACACGGTGTGATCGCTAATATTGAAGATCTTGAGGCTGTTGGCCATCGTGTCGTGCACGGGGGGCATGATTTTAAGGATACCGTAGAAGTTAATCCTCAGGTAAAAGCCAAAATTAAAGAACTCATCCAATTGGCTCCTCTACACAACCCTTCAAATTTAGAGGGGATAGAGGTTGCAGAGTCCGTTTTTCCGAATGCGCGTCAGGTAGCAGTGTTTGATACCGCCTTTCATCAATCCATCCCTAAAAGGGCTTATACCTATGCCATACCTAAAGAGCTCCTTGATCAACACCAAATAAGATTGTACGGTTTCCATGGAACTAGTCACAAATATGTATCGGAACAAGCTAATACCTTTCTCCAATTACAACAAAGCAAGATCATTTCTCTTCATCTGGGTAACGGTTGCAGCATTACTGCTGTTATGGACGGAAAAAGTATCGATCACAGTTTGGGCTTTTCACCGGTAAACGGACTAGTGATGGGAACACGCTCAGGAGATATTGACCATTCCATTATTTTTTATCTGGTGAATACCTTAAACTATCAATTGGAGGATGTTAATAAAATGCTTCAAAAGGAAAGTGGACTCCTTGGGTTGACCGGGTTCAGTGATCTTCGTGAAATCGAATCACAGGCCCAAAATGGGGATCCATCCTGTCAATTGGCGATTGATATAATGGTGTACAGGATCAAAAAATACATAGGAGCATATACCGCAGCAATGAATGGATTAGACTGCCTTGTGTTTACTGCCGGGATTGGTGAGAATTCGACAACCATTCGAAAACTGGTATGTACGAATATGGAAATTTTTGGTATTGAACTGGACGAACAGAAAAACGCATTAAGATCCGATAATCTGCAAGAGATCAGTACCAACAGCTCAAAAGTAAAGGTATTGGTGATCCCAACCAACGAAGAACTGGAAATTGCGCGTCAGACCTTTCGGTTGTGTCAGGAAATGGCATAAAAAAAACCGAGTAAGCCTTACTCGGTTTTATTATTTTTTGGAAAGTGATCTAATCTTTCAATACACTTCTAGAGATCACAATCTTTTGGATCTCAGAGGTGCCTTCATAGATCTGTGTGATTTTAGCATCCCTCATCAGTCGTTCGACATGATATTCTTTAACAAATCCGTTACCTCCGTGTATTTGAACTGCTTCAACTGTCTGCTCCATGGCTACTTTAGAAGCATATAATTTAGCCATTGCACTGGACAGATCGTGATTTAGTCCCTGATCTTTTTCCCAGGCGGCCTTCATTACCAGATGACGTGCGGCTTCAATTTCGGTATACATATCGGCTAGCTTAAATGCGATAGCCTGATGATTACAGATCTCTGTACCAAAGGCTTTTCGTTCCTTTGAGTATTTTAAGGCCAACTCATAAGCGCCGGATGCAATACCTAATGCCTGCGAGGCAATACCAATACGTCCGCCGGAGAGTGTTTTCATGGCAAACTTGAATCCAAAGCCATCTTCACCCACTCTGTTTTCCTTCGGTACTTTCACGTCATTAAACTGTAAGGTATGGGTGTCACTGCCTCGTATACCTAATTTATCTTCCTTAGGTCCTATATCAAATCCGGGAGTGCCTTTTTCAACAATAAAACAGTTAATACCTCTGTGCCCTTTATCCCTGTCTGTTTGAGCAATCACCAGATAAACATCTGAGCGACCGCCATTAGTGATCCAGTTCTTGGTACCGTTGATTACATAGTGGTCTCCTTTATCAATGGCCGTTGTTCTTTGTGAGGTGGCATCGCTTCCTGCTTCAGGTTCACTCAGACAGAATGCACCTACCATTTCTCCCGTGGCAAGCTTTGTCAGGTATTTTTGTTTTTGTTCTTCGGTTCCGAACTTTTCCAGACCATAACACACCAAAGAATTGTTCACAGATACAATGACCGAGGCCGAGGCGTCGATTTTTGACAGCTCCTCCATGATGAGCACATAAGAAATGGTATCCATACCACTTCCACCATATTTAGGGTCAACCATGATACCCATGAACCCAAGATCTCCCATTTTTCTAACAAGTTCATCAGGAAACTCCTGTCTTTCGTCTCTCTCTATGACACCGGGCAAAAGTTCAGTGCGTGCAAAATCTCTGGCCGCATCTCTAATCATTAAATGTTCTTCGGTTAAGCTAAATTCCATTTTTTTTAAAAAATTATTGATTTGCTAAAAAAGGTTGACAAAGATAACTTTTTAATATATTATTTTCAATGTAGATTTCTATTTTTAGCAATATGTTAAAGGATTGTTACAAGGTTTTAGGATTAATGTCCGGCACCTCTTTAGATGGCCTGGATATTATTGAAGTTGAATTTTGGCATGATGAAAATTGGCATTTTAGCATCCATAACGCCGAGACCATTCCCTATCCACAAAAATGGATCGACATACTTCAGGACCTTACTTCCCGAGACATGGATTCTCTCCATGAAATAGATACAGCGTATACGCGTTATCTAGCCGACCAGATTAATTTGTTCCGAAACCGGAACCTTCTCAACGATGTTGATTTTGTTTCTTCTCATGGTCATACCGCCCTACACCAACCTCAGAACAACCTGACTTACCAGATCGGGAATTTACCTGAAATCGCAGACCTTACCGGACTTACGGTGATATGTGACTTTAGAACCCAAGATGTGGCATTAAAAGGACAGGGGGCACCGCTGGTACCTGTTGGTGACCATTTGCTATTTGGTGATTATGATTATTGTTTGAATTTAGGTGGTTTTAGTAATGTATCCTTTATGCACAAGGCTAAGAGGATTGCCTTTGATATTAGTCCAGTAAATACCGTCTTAAATCATTATGCCCAAAAAATTGGTTTACAATATGACAAGGGCGGAAAACGGTCTGCTGAAGGTAAGCTGCATCATGGCTTACTGGCTTCACTCAATGACCTGAACTATTATCAGAAACCGTGGCCAAAATCACTGGGTATAGAATGGGTAAACACTTCGGTCATCCCTTTAATTGATTCTTACAACTTAGAAACTGCTGATGCACTCAGAACCTTCGTGGAACACATAGCAGTTCAGATAGGAAATGCGATTGATTCCCAATCAAAGGTGTTGGTAACGGGAGGAGGGGCTTACAACAGTTTTCTGATGGAGCGTTGTCGGTTGTATTCCAAAGCAGACATGAAGGTCCCGGAACCAGAGCTTGTGGAATATAAAGAAGCTCTGATTTTTGGATTTTTAGGGCTTCTAAGAATACGTGGAGAGGTAAATTGTTTGAGTTCAGTGACGGGAGCGGTTAAAGACCATTCATCGGGAGAGGTTTATCTCCCAAAAATAGCCTTTCCTTAACTTTATGGGGTAAGAGTTTTTTATATTTGTGACAATCTCAATAGTTGAGAGATCAATCACCCCTTGCAGGTTGATGTTATTAGAAAGCGTTAAAGAATTAGATCAAACCATATGGAAACCATTATTATCTTAGTATTTATCGGCGGTTATCTGGCCATTACTCTGGAACACAGTATCAAGATAGACAAGTTGATCCCTGCTCTGGTAATGATGGCTATCTGCTGGGCCCTGATATCTTTAGGGATAGACGCTTTTCCTCATTGGTTTGATATTTCTCAGCATGCACTTCTCGAAAATTTTGGAGCACTGGAGCACGAAGAAAAAATGCACCTCATGGAGGAGACCCTGTTGCATCATCTGGGAAAAACTGCCGAGATACTCGTATTTTTACTGGGAGCAATGACCATTGTGGAGTTCATCGATTATTTTGATGGTTTTTCAACCATCAAGGCCGCTGTGAAGTTCAGAAGTCGAAGAAAGATCTTATGGCTTTTCTCGGGTCTGGCCTTTTTACTATCGGCGATCATCGATAATTTGACCGCCACGATCGTTCTCATATCAATACTCCAGAAGATCGTGAAAGAAAGGGATATACGGCTTTGGTATGCGGGATTAATTATTATTGCTGCCAATGCTGGCGGTGCCTGGTCACCTATCGGAGATGTGACAACCACTATGCTTTGGATCGGTGATAAGGTATCTACCGGAAAACTGATCACATACCTCTTTCTGCCCTCAGTAGTTTGTATGGTAGTCCCTTCTTTGATCGCCTCTTTTATGAAACCTTTTAAAGGCGATCTGGAGTTGGTTGAGGCCGACGATAAGCCTCGAAACAAATACAGTTCAACAATGCTTTTTCTCGGTTTAGGAGCCATCGTCTTTGTGCCGGTTTTTAAGGTGGTGACTCATTTACCACCTTATGTAGGAATGATGCTCTCCTTAGGGGTTGTTGCCATCTTCGCCGAAATTTATACAAGCTCCAGGTTTTCAATGTCGCAGGTTGATTCAGGTGAAAGCGTAGCTCATGAGCATCATAACCCTGTTCACAGGTCTTTGTCCCGTATTGAGATGCCGAGTATTCTCTTTTTTCTAGGAATTTTAATGGCCGTGGCTGCACTTGAATCTCTTGGGATCTTATTTGGTTTTGCCATTTCCCTTCAGGAAACAATGCCTTTGCTTGGTACCGAACTTGCAGGTACAAATGTATCTGATTTGGTGGTGCTCTTACTGGGAGCAGGATCTGCGGTCATCGATAACGTGCCGCTCGTGGCTGCAAGCTTAGGGATGTTCTCAGAACCCCTGGACAACGTGCTGTGGCATTTTATTGCCTATTCTGCCGGTACCGGTGGAAGCATGCTGATCATTGGATCTGCGGCAGGAGTCGTTGCCATGGGAATGGAGAAAATAGACTTTTTCTGGTACCTGAAGAAGATCTCATGGCTCGCATTGGTTGGTTTTATTGCCGGAGCAATTGCTTTTATGTTTACAAGGTCAATATTCTAATCAGAACATACTTAAGAATACATTCTTTCGTTATTACACTAACTAAAAACAACCCAAATTTATATGATGTTATTACTGAATAGTATTCAGGATGAAACACAGGCTGTGAACAATGAGGAGTCTGTTGAAAAAACACTGTCTATCATTGAATTGATCAGTAGTGGTGGAACTGCCGGAATGGTTATTATAGGAATTTTATTCATCCTTCTTGTAGTGGCCATCTACATTTATTTTGAACGCCTATTTACCATAAAAGCGGCGTCTAAGATCGATTCCAATTTTATGAACCAGATAAAGGATCATGTGAGCCATGGAAAGGTTGAGAGCGCCCAGGTCTTATGTGCTCAGGTCAATTCACCTGTTTCACGCCTCATTGGTAAAGGCATCACAAGGATCGGAAAACCCCTTGAAGACATCAATACTGCCATAGAAAATGCGGGAAGACTTGAAGTATACGAACTCGAAAAGAATGTGAGCGTATTGGCTACTATTTCCGGTGCAGCACCCATGATTGGATTTTTAGGGACGGTAATTGGGATGATCTTATCCATTTTTGAAATAGCAAATTCCGGTGGTCAAATTGATATTAAACTACTGGCAGATGGACTATATACAGCAATGACCACTACTGTTGGAGGGCTTATTGTTGGGATTGTCGCCTATATAGCTTACAACCACCTGGTAGTGCGCACTAATAAGGTCGTTTATCAAATGGAAGCCAACTCCGTTGAGTTTTTAGATCACCTAAACGAGCCCATCTAATGAATATCAGAGGAAGAAATAAGGTGACACCAGAGTTTAATATGTCGTCTATGACAGACATTGTCTTTTTGTTATTGGTCTTTTTTATGCTGGCCTCTACACTGGTGACCACCAATGCTATTGATATTATTCTCCCTAAGGCCAGTGGTAAGACAGAAAACAAGAGAACCGTATCCGTAAGCATCAAAAAAGACCTGACCTATTACATCGATCAGAAACGGGTAGGGGTGGCTTTACTGGAGGGACAGTTGATTGATGTACTAAGTGGACAGGATCAGCCAACCATAGTCCTTCGGGCAGAACAATCTGTGCCGGTGGAAAATGTGGTGAAAGTAATGGATATTGCCAATAGAAACCGATTTAAGGTGATTCTGGCGGTGCGTCCTAATTAAGTGATGAAGTATTTAGAAACCAAACACGAGCGCAATTCTGCAAAGATCACCGGTTTGATTGCGGTGATTTTAATACTTCTACTGTTTGTTGTGGGCCCCCCGTATATGGATCCACCCATAGAGTACGGTGTTGCTGTGAATTTTGGGAATTCTAATGTAGGAAGTGGATCAAAACCTAAGGCCATACCGCTGAAAGCACCAGAAAAGAAAGTGGTGGAGGAACAAACAGCAGAACCAGCTGAACCTCAAAAAGTGGTAGAATCAAGCAAGGCAGAAGAGGTCTTAATCAAAGAAACGGCCGAGAGCATTGCCATAAAAAAACAGAAAGAAGCTGAGGCCAAAGCTAAGGCAGAGGCAGAGCGTATGGAACGCGAGCGTAGGGAGGCCGAAGAGAAACGGTTGAAAGAAGAGCAGGAGAAACGGAAGCAAGTGGATGACTTAATTGGTGGTGTAAAGAGTTCTACTAGTGATGAAACGGGCGGCGAAGGACCGGATAACCAGGCTGGTAATAAAGGTCAGTTGGATGGCGACCCTTATGCCCCTAGTTATTTTGGGGATGCTGGCACCGGAAAAGGAGGGGTTGGATATGGATTGAATGGTAGAGGGAGCCCTTCACGAAAAATTTATACTCAGGACTGCAATGAATCTGGTACTGTCGTGGTTCAAATAAAGGTGAACAGAAATGGAGAAGTGATAAGCGCTACTCCCGGAGCTAAAGGCACAACTAATTCCCACCCTTGTTTAATAGAGCCTGCAAAAAAAATCGCGCTTTCTCATAAATGGCCAGCCGATCCTAATGCACCCAGCGAGCAAATCGGTTTTGTAAGTATTAACTTTGAAATAAGACAGTAAAATGTCCTACGAAGCAACTCTTCAATGGATGTTTCAGCAACTTCCCATCTATCAGCGGGTGGGTAAAGCGGCCTATAAGGCAGATCTTACCAATACCATATTACTAGCCAATCATTTAGGAAACCCTCAAAGAAAGTTCAAAAGTATTCACGTGGGTGGTACGAATGGCAAAGGATCCACCAGCCATATGCTGGCATCAGTACTGATGGAAGCCGGTTATAGAGTGGGTTTGTACACTTCCCCTCATCTGAAGGATTTTAGAGAACGGATCAGGATCAATGGTAAAATGATCGACAAAAATTACGTTGTTGAGTTCATCCATAATAACAAACCCTTCTTTGAAAAACATCAACTTTCTTTTTTTGAGATGACGGTGGGTATGGCCTTTAGTTATTTCAGAGATGAACAGGTTGATGTGGCCGTTATTGAAGTTGGACTAGGAGGCCGATTAGACTCCACAAATATCATCCATCCCGAATTGTCTGTCATCACCAATATTGGATTTGATCACATGCAGTTTTTGGGGGATACGCTTGAAAAAATAGCCTCGGAAAAGGCTGGAATTATTAAAACAGGGGTTCCGGTAGTGATAGGTGAATCTCTAAAAGAAACTAGACCTGTTTTTTTATCAAAGGCGATGGAGCAGGGTGCTGAAATTCTTTTTGCAGAGACCCATGAGATCCCTAAACACCTGAAGACGGATTTAAAAGGAAGCTATCAACTTAAGAATCTGAGAACAGCCTACCTGGCACTTGATCTCCTAAAGTCAAGGTTCCCTTGTATTTCATCCGATGCTATTAGCAGGGGTTTCCTCAGTGTAGTGCAAAATACGGGATTAATGGGCCGCTGGCAGATATTAGGAGAGCAACCACAGGTCATTGTAGATACCGCTCATAACAAAGAAGGAGTAAGAGAAGTGATGGATCAATTGAGCCATCAAACATACCATCGTTTATTGATGGTTTTGGGCTTTGTGAAGGACAAAGATGTTGAAGCTCTGCTAAAACTGTTTAAGACCGAAGCAGAATATTTCTTTTGCGCCCCAGATATTCCAAGAGCTTTACCAGTAGAGCAACTTTTGAGCAAAGCAATGGGCGTGGGTATGAAAGGGCAGGCATTTACAACTGTGAAAAAGGCTCTGAGTGCAGCTAAAAACAAGGCCTCTGATAAGGATTTAATTTTTGTTGGAGGCAGTACATTTGTGGTCGCTGAAGTCCTGTAACATTTTTACAAAAAAGTTTTTTAGGTAATAAAAACTAGCCTATATTTGCAATCCAATAATCGGGCGCGTAGCTCAGTTGGTTCAGAGCACTTGGTTTACACCCAAGGGGTCAGGGGTTCGAATCCCTTCGCGCCCACCAAAGTCCGTAGAAATACGGACTTTTATTTTTTTGGGTCATTAACTCAGTTGGTTCAGAGTGTTACCTTGACAGGGTAGAAGTCACTGGTTCGAATCCAGTATGACCCACATCAAACAGAAATCCCATGTGTTTACACATGGGATTTTTCATTTATTGGAGCTTGAGCTCGCTCAAGAGCTCAGATAAATGAAAGATCCAAAGGGCGTGAGCCCTTAGGATTTATAATTGCAGCAGTGGCTGTTTG
>CAWZYX010000103.1:0-11055 GCA_963966315.1 uncultured Winogradskyella sp.
CAAAATGCAGCGTAATTTTATTCTTTAACCTGTAGCCATATTTCAGGACAAGACAAACCGAAGCACCAGAAAAAGCTCAGAAAAAAGAGGTTGCGGAATTAAGTGATTCCATGAGGTTACAAACGGCCGTGACGAGTACGGTAGTCATCCTCCCTGTTTTTATCCTTTTCTATGCCTTTAAGTTATCCGGATCCATTCTGATTCTTATCTATGTCGGGATACTTACTATGCAACCAGGTTTTGCTAGGAATTTCCAAAGTGGGAAGGCGATGATTATCGGAAATCTCTTTGGTGGTTTGATATCCATACTGGTCTATAACGTATTGGTGGTTGTCCCGGAGTGGTCGTTCCTGCTTTTGGTGATTTTCACCATCGGCCTCCTTTTGGGAAATGAATTTTTTAAGGGAAAAAAGCTAAGTCCTTTATTTAACATGGCTTTCTCTACATTGCTGCTGATTATTGGATCCGTAACCACAACAACATTGGATATTGATGCCAGTCAGAAGGTCTTTGAGCGTATCGTCCAGTTGACCATAGCTGTAAGTTATGTGGTGCTGGTTTTTGGTTTTATTGAGAAATGGAAGGAATCCGGCAGGATCATAAAACATACAAACAGTTAAATGCACTTAGATGAGAACGAGTATTAGAAAAACTGTTTTAGTCTTGCTTACTTTAATCATAGTGAGCTGTAAAGTGGGCCAGGAGTATTCGCGGGTGGTTCCGGAGGAAACCTCGAATTACCGTTATGAGTTTCCCAAACAGAAAAATATTGCAGATCTGGCCTGGTGGGAGTTTTTTAAAGATACTGTATTAATTGATTTGATAGAGCATTCATTGGAACAGAACCGTGATCTTCGTGCTGCTTTTGGCCGTATCAATGAAGCACTTGCCATTACAGGTATTGTAAAAGCTGATCTCTATCCCAGAGTCAATTATTCGGGAGATGGGGCTGCTCAACTCACTACCCAAGATAGTGGAGTAAAAGGAGTTGGTGGCGGTGTAATTACAATAGATTATCAACTAGACATCTGGGGGAGGTTTTCCAGCCTCAATGAGGCTGCTTTTGAAGAATACCTAGCTACAGAAGAAGCATATCGGGGTATAACAATTTCCCTTGTGGCTGCTGTTTCAAGTTCTTACATCCTTTTGAGAGACCTTGACAACCGCCTTCTTATTGCCATTGACACTGAAAAAGCCTGGAAGCAAAACCTGGATATCATCCAAACGAGATTCAATGCGGGTATGATATCAAAAGTGGATCTTTTACAGGCCATTATACAACTGGAGGAAGCCTCTGCCGCTATTCAGCAACTCACCAGGTTAAGAGACCAGACCGAAAATAGTATAAGTGTACTTATCGGCTCAACACCGCAAAAAATACCACGGGGGGTCGAATTGTACAACCAGATTTTTCCCCAGGAGCTGCCATCCGGCTTACCATCAGAGTTACTCAATCGTCGACCAGATATTCTCCAAGCCGAAAGAAGATTGAAAGCCCAGACGGCAAGGATCGGGGCCGCAGAAGCTTTGCAATATCCTCAGTTCACGCTTACTGCTGATTTGGGGATCAACTTTGCTAGTAACCCTGTTTTAGGATTCGCAAACCTGGGAGGACAATTGTTGGGGCCTATATTCAATTCAGGGGCCATAAAAGAGGGGATTCAAATAGAAAAAGCACGTACAACACAACTATTAAACAATTACGAGCAGACATACCTCATAGCCATAAGGGAGGTTTCAGATGCCATGATCGCAGTTAGTACTCTGCAAAAGGAATACGAAGCGCGTCAAAGGCAACTGGATGCCGCTAAAGAAGCTCTAGATCTTTCCTGGACGAGATACAATGGTGGATTAACAAGTTACCTGGAGGTCCTCGACCTGCAGCGGTCCTACTTTAGTTCGCAGTTAGAAGCTTCAGAAACACTACAGAACCAGTTGAATGCAATTATTGAACTTTATAAAGCATTAGGAGGCGGGTGGTCAAATACCCAAGGAGCTAACTTCTAGCCTTTTTTTTGAAGAATACTGTAAAACCTAGAGCTAGGTGTAAGCTACTTATGCCACACATACTACCAAGCGCTGCAACCTATGCCGAGCTGATAACTTGAATTTTATTCGTAAGAATGTTCACTATGTGAAAAAAGCACAGGGGTTGATGGTTCAGTTTTCCTTTGAACGATGCACACAACCCAGATACTTGGAAGCTGCAGAGAATGTAAATTGTGACCCCACCAGGACTCGAACCTGGATCTAAAGTTTAGGAAACTTTTGTTCTATCCCTTGAACTATGGGGCCTAAATTAAAATACTGCAAATTTAAGAAGTAAAATTGCTTTCTCAATGCTCTAGACTAACTAAGAAACAAACCTGCTTAGCCTCTTTATAGCAGTTTAGCCACCAGTATAAAACAAAAAAGCATCCCGATTTCCACTACGTGAAAAAAGGAAAGCCTTTCATTGTTCAACTCCTTCCTGACTATTCTGTCAGGATAAGAATCTCACTACAATGCTGACATGTATCGTCAGCACAACACAACGTCTTAATATTGAAAAAGCTTCTCTGTCAAAAAGCTTTTTGCGGTCTGGACGGGACTCGAACCCGCGACCCCCTGCGTGACAGGCAGATATTCTAACCAGCTGAACTACCAGACCGTTGCACTATTGCGCGCCTGCCGTGAGACAAGCGGGGCAAATATACATTGCTTTTTTGAGCCTGCAAATATTTTTATTTAAAAATCCTTGCCTCAAACGAATTTTTGCCTTTCGACCATATAGGTGGTCAGAATGGTATTAAACCCCTTTGCTATATCAGCTTCTACATACTTAATTCCATACTGCCCGCACTTAAGACGCAAGGTCTTGAAATAGTCTGCCACCGCCGTTTCGTAATCCTTTTGAATGTTTTCCGGATACACATCAATGTGCTCCCCGGTTTCCACATCCACAAAGTGTCTGGGGCTGTTATCATACTCAAAGCTGTATTCCGTTTTGCGATCAAACACATGAAATAAAACCACCTCGTGCTTATTGTGTTTTAAGTGACGTAGGGCCTCAAAAAGCTTTTGGTCGCTTTGAGCGGTCTGGAACATATCGGTGAAGACAAATATCAGTGACCGTCTATGGATCTTTTCGGCAATTTGATGCAAAAAGGTGTAGGTTTCTGTCTGTTTGGCCTCATCGTTGCTCATTATGGTATTGCCTAACTGGTGCAACAACATCTGGTGGTGCCGTTCACTGCCCTTTTCCGGAGCATAGAATTTATAGACATCACTGTAAATGCTCAGTCCAACCGCATCTCTCTGCTTTTTCAAAATGTGCATTAGAGAGGCACAGGCCAATGCAGAGAATCCGATCTTATTGAGCTGCTGTATGCCGGAAGACATCTTTTCGGGGTAGTGCATCGAAGGACTGCTGTCCAGAATGAGATGACATCTCAAATTGGTCTCCTCATCATAGCGTTTGGTGTACAGACGGTCGGTCTTGGCATACAGTTTCCAATCAATATGCCGGGTACTTTCTCCCTGATTGTAAATCTTGTGTTCGGCAAACTCTGCAGAGAACCCGTGAAATGGGCTTTTGTGCATACCGGCAATAAAACCTTCCACCACCTGTTTTGCCAACAGATCCAGGTTTTTAAAGCCTCCGGCCTTATTCAGTTCTAGTTGTAAATCCATTCTGTTAGGTCCAAACTAAAAAAGGTTTGCCATTGAGGCAAACCTTTTATCATTTCTTTTAGAAGTAGCGCTTACAATAAGGCATCCAATGCTTCGGAATAGGCGTTCTTTGGTGCTACGCCTACCTGTCGACCTACAACCTCACCGTTTTGGAAAACCAGGACCGTTGGTATATTTCTAACGCCATACTTAGCTGCGAACTCCTGATTGGCATCCACATCTACCTTACCTACAACAGCCTTCCCTTCGTACTCGTTGCTTAGTTCGTCAATGATGGGGCCTACCATTCTACAAGGACCACACCAGGCAGCCCAAAAATCTACCATTACCGGCTTATCACTTTTTAGCACGGTATCTTCAAACGTTGCATCTGTTATTTCTAATGCCATAATATATTGATCTAAAAATTTGACTTGTGTAATACTGCAATATTAGTCAAAAATTCTTCCATTCCTTACAAGCCAGGTATTTGTTTTGATTATGAATGCATTAATAAAGTGTATCCACACGCAAACCTTCCGGTAAATCTAGTTCAGATGATACCTGATATCGATCTCTTCTAGTTCCGAAAGCAGTTCCTGAGAGATCTTCACCTTCTTTTTGCGGCTGGGCATCTGCAGTTTTATTTGATCGGCATCATCGTAAATAATGAAGTTGAGGTTGTGTTTTCCCTTATGTAAGGACAATACATCATTTAAGCGATGCACCTGCTGCTGCTCCAGATCGTGAATGTTCAACTGAATGGAGAGCTTTTTAGCGTAAGCATCCATTACATCGTGCAGGAGTTGAAAGTTATTGAATTGAATGCGCGGATCGCCCTGTTTGCCCGTATCTCTGTTCACCCAGCCCTCCCGAACAAATGCTCTCACGAAGACAAAAGAATTGATCACCAGAAAATGTCTGAACTTTAAGTAGTCCTCACCAAAGATCCGGAACTCAAAACTGTCGTTATAATCTTCGATCGTAAAGGCAGCCCATCCTTTCCCCTGCTTAGAGGTGCGGTGCTGCACATCAGTGACCACCCCGCCAAAGGTAATCTCTTTATTCACCAGCTGCTGCAGATCGTGAAACAGGGAAACGGTCCCATTGCAGAAGGTGCGCATTTCGATCTTAAAATCATCAAGGGGGTGCCCTGATATGTAAATACCAACCACCTCTTTTTCACGTGCCAGCTTTTCCATGGTACCCCACTCCTCACATGGCGGCACCTGTGGTTCGGCAATCTGCACCTCGCTGGCATCGCCAAACAGGCTCACCTGAGCCGAATTTTCGTTCTCCTGATGTTTAGCTCCGTATTTGATGGCCTTTTCCAGGAACGAAATTCCATCGCCGTCCTGGGCAAAATACTGAGCCCTGTGGGTTCCACTAAAGCAATCAAACCCACCGGCATTGGCAAGGCCCTCAAAAGACTTTTTATTGGCCGCTCTCAGATCGATGCGCTTAGCCAGGTCAAAGATGGAAGTGTAAGGCCCGTTCTCTTTCCTATTGTCTACAATGGTACGTACCGCTCCGCGGCCCACACCCTTAATGGCTCCCATACCAAAGCGAACAGCATTGTCCTGGTTCACCGAAAACTTGTAATAGCTCTCATTCACATCTGGCCCCAGAACAGGCAGGCGCATGCGCTTACATTCCTCCATAAAGAAGGTCACCGATTTAATATCGTTCATGTTATTAGAGAGCACAGCCGCCATATATTCAGCGGGATAGTGGGCCTTGAGGTAAGCTGTCTGGTAGGCGATCCACGCATAGCAGGTAGAATGCGATTTGTTAAAGGCATAGCTGGCAAAAGCCTCCCAGTCTTTCCAGATCTTTTCCAGCTTGTCCTTATCCATTCCTTTGGCAGCGGCCTGTTCAATGAATTTTGGTTTCATCTTATCCAGAACAGCCTTTTGCTTTTTGCCCATGGCCTTTCTCAATACGTCCGCCTCACCCTTGGTAAAGTCTGCCAGCTTTTGAGACAACAGCATCACCTGCTCCTGGTAAACCGTAATACCATAGGTTTCCTTCAGGTACTCTTCCATCTCGGGCAGGTCGTAATCAATTTCCTCCCTTCCGTGCTTTCGGTTGATGAAGCTGGGAATGTACTCCATTGGTCCCGGTCGGTAAAGGGCATTCATGGCAATAAGGTCATCAAAGACCGTTGGCTTCAGGTCTTTCATATGCTTTTGCATCCCGGGTGATTCATATTGAAAGATCCCTACCGTTTCTCCACGCTGAAATAGTTGATAGGTCTTTTCGTCATCCAGTGGAAAGTTTTCAGGGTCTAATTGTATCCCGTGTTTTGCTTTGACGATCTTCACCGTGTCCTTGATAAGGGTAAGGGTCTTTAATCCAAGAAAATCCATCTTGAGGAGTCCCGCACTCTCTACAACAGAATTGTCAAACTGGGTAACGTACAGATCTGAATCCTTGGCTGTGGCCACCGGTACAAAGTTGGTGATGTCGTCCGGGGTGATGATCACCCCGCAGGCGTGAATCCCCGTGTTCCGTACCGACCCTTCCAGTACCCGCGCCTGATTAACGGTTTCAGCTTCCAGGTCCTGCCCTTCTGATATGTTCAGTAATTCATTCACCTTGTCCAGTTCTTCGGAACGGAACTTTTTAGCCAACTCCTTTTCTGGAAGCCCAAAAATCTTTCCAAGCTTAGACATGTTAGGGATGAGCTTAGCGATGCGGTCGGCATCGCCAAGTGGTAGGTCCAGAACTCTGGCAGTATCCCGGATGGAAGACTTGGCAGCCATCGTTCCATAGGTGATGATCTGGGCAACCTGATTGGCACCGTACTTATTAATGACATAGTCCATGACCCGACCCCGGCCTTCGTCGTCAAAATCAATATCAATATCGGGCATGCTCACACGGTCAGGATTGAGGAACCTCTCAAAAAGCAGATCGTATTCGATAGGGTCTATGTTGGTGATCCGCAGACAATAGGCTACTGCCGAACCCGCTGCCGAACCCCGACCAGGTCCCACGGAAACCCCCATATTACGGGCTTCTCTGATAAAATCTTCTACAATAAGAAAATAGCCCGGATAGCCTGTGTTCTCAATCACCTCCAGTTCAAAATCCAGTCGCTCCCGGATGGCATCGGTAATATCACCGTAGCGCTTTTTGGCCCCTTCGAAAGTAAGATGTCTCAGGTAAGCATTTTCTCCACGCTTCCCTCCATCGACCAGATCCTCCGGGTCCTGAAACTCCACCGGAATATCAAATTTGGGCAGCAGCACATCTCTGGCCAGTTCAAAGGGTTCGATCTTATCAACCACTTCCTGAATGTTGATGATGGCCTCGGGAATATCTCGAAACAGGGCCTTCATCTCTTCCGAAGACTTAAAATAATACTCCTGATTGGGCAGTCCGTAACGATACCCTCGCCCCCTCCCAATTGGTGTGGACTGCTTTTCACCATCCTTTACACACAACAAAATATCATGAGCATTGGCGTTCTCCTGCGATACATAATAGGTGTTATTGGTAGCCACCAGCTTAACATCGTGTTTTTGGGCAAATTGAATGAGCACTGTATTGACTCTGTTTTCATCCTCCTGATTGTGCCTCATGATCTCTATGTACAGGTCCTGTCCAAACTGTTCCTTCCACCAAAGCAGGGCGGTCTCAGCCTGCACTTCTCCCACATTGAGTATTTTACTGGGTACCTCTCCGTACAGATTCCCGGTTAAGCAGATGAGGTCCTCTTTATACTGCTCGATCAGGTGCTTATCAATTCTGGGCACATAATAAAACCCATCTGTAAAGGCTTTTGAAGAGAGCTTGGCAAGATTGTGGTACCCCTTCTTGTTTTTGGCCAGTAATACAATTTGATAACCATTGTCCTTTCGGGTTTTGTCCGTATGGTCCTCACACACAAAGAACTCACAGCCTACGATGGGCTTGATCTCTCTTTTTCCTTCAGCGTCTCCATTCTCGGAAGACCCCTCCTTACCTGCTTTTATCGACCTGTTATGGTTAGAGATGGCCTGTACAAAGTGAAATGCCCCCATCATATTACCGTGGTCGGTGAGGGCCACAGCCGGCATGCCCTCCATGGCAGCAGCGGCAACCAGATCTTTGATACTTATGGTAGACTGTAAGATCGAAAACTGAGAATGGTTATGAAGATGAACAAAGTCTACCTCGGCGAGCTGCTGTTTGGTTTCACTGGAGATAACAGTAGCCCCCGGATCTTCCTGCTCTTTCTGAAGACGTTTGTTAATTTTGGCGCTCTCGCTCTGGAGATTGATGTGCTCCAACCCAATCAGATCAATCTTTTTTGGGTTGTGTGCCGAGAATCTATCAAAGTAATCAGCAGGAACATCAAGCTCCTCTCTGCTGTATTCTCGTCTTCTGATGAGCTCGAGAAAGCAGCGTGTGGTTGCTTCCACATCGGCCGTAGCATTATGGGCCTCAGCAAAAGGGGTATTGAACAGATACTCGTGAAGCTCGGTGAGTGTTGGCAGTTTGTATTTCCCACCGCGACCCCCGGGAATCTGACATAAGGTAGCGGTATGCTCGGTACAGGTGTCTAAAACAGGAAGCTCCTGCAAAGGATTAGCAACTTGCCCTCTCACAAACTCTGCACCCATTACGTTAATATCAAACTTTACATTTTGCCCAACGATAAAACGGGTCTTCAGCAGGGCCTCCTTGAATTTCTCAAGTACTTCCTTTAAGGATATCCCCTGTTCCTGAGCCAACTCTGTTGAGATACCATGCACCTGCTCGGCATCGTAAGGGATATTAAAGCCTTCGGGCTGAATAAGATAATCCTGATGGTCGAGACAATTACCCATATCGTCATGAAGCTGCCAGGCAATCTGCACAGCTCTTGGCCAATTGTCGGTATCGGTAATTGGAGCATCCCAACGCTTGGGAAGCCCGGTGGTTTCAGTATCAAAAATTAAATACATATGGTCGTTTCTCTCTGCATAATAAAGCCTTAAATTTATAAACTAAGTAGGTTTTGCGACCGAAAAGTTATCAATAGATGTAAACAAAAAAACCACGCTAAAGCGTGGCCTTTTTTTGATTATTGAAGAGGATCAGGAGACCGCTTCTTCATAAATCTTCACTGAGTTGATGGCTGCCTCGATGGCGTTGCGCTGCTCTCTGAGCAAATTGGTCAAGCGTTCGGGGAAGGTGGTGTCCGATAGCAACTCGTTGTACTCTGCCAGACTTTCCTTCTCTCCTCTTAAGGCTTCCGTTAGTATGGTTTCTTCATTATTGGTTGAAAACGTAGCTCTTAAGGACATCCAATTTCTGTGGACAATTCCTTTTAAACTTCCGGAGTCTTCCGGTAATTCACCATAGGTCAGAATCTCTGTTCTCAACTGTCTGGCAAATCGCGCTCGCTCTTCTGCTCTGCTTTTAAAGAAGTTTTTAATCGTCGTATTGTCTACTTCTTTCATTGCACTGATATAGCCCTTTTCAGCGTCGTAGTTTTTGATTAATAATTCATTTAATTTGTTTGAAATAATTCTCTCGTACTTCATTAGTTCGTTTATCATTTAAATATTTCAATAGATTCTTTAAAGATGTGTATTGTTTCACATCTGCTTATATAGTATAACACAGATGTAGCAGAATACCAAGAATCTTAACACTTAAATCCATATTTTAACCATATTTAACAATTTGGTTTTCAATATATTACTGGTAAACAGGTGGTCCAGCTTAGAGTGAACACTTAGAAATCTGTTGTATCACAAATCCAAAATGGTTTTGGTAAACATTTCAGCGAGCAGAAGCTAATTCTCATTGATCACAAGCTCGAAAAAAATACCATTGGAGAGGCCTACGGATTCGAGACCCTCCTCATCGTAAGCCACAAAAAAGAAATCTCCGGTAATGGTGTTCCCCGCCGTGTTTTTTTCAGTGAGGTTCACCACACCCAAATCTGTGTAAACAGATGCACTCTCGTCGGGCAGGACTGCCGTGGAATACTTCGTACCAAACCCATCTGTAAAAACGGCTTTTGCTCCCTCTTCAGGACCGAGGTCCTGAGAACCGAGCTCATCAGAAGGCAGTGTAAGGACAAGGGTTTCAATATTATTGGTTCCGGTAATCACCAGAGATCCGGAGGCATCGTAGGAGGCACTGAAGGAGGTCGCTCGCCACAATTCGTTGTTGAGATCGGCCTGCAAAGCCGGGTTGTTAAATTCCACCTCGTTACACGAAAACAGCAGTGCCAAACAACTGAACACAGACAGGGCTGCAAATGCATTTCTAGACCACATAACCACAATAATTTGAAAAAATGAGCTGTTAAAAATAATCATTTTGTTCCGGATTAAATAAGAGATATTAATATGCTGTAAATTAAAAATTTATCATACCTTTGCGCCCGCCTGAGGGACATGGAAAAATAAGGTCTACCAGGCAATACATTAATAACAGAGGTCGAGTACCTCATAAATTAATTTTTATGCCAGTTAAAATTAGATTACAAAGACACGGTAGAAAAGGGCAACCCTTTTACTGGATTGTCGCAGCAGATTCGAGAGCGAAGAGAGACGGGAAGTACCTTGAAAAACTTGGTACTTACAATCCTAACGTTAACCCAGCGGCCATTGATTTAGATATCGATGGAGCGGTCAAGTGGTTGGAAAACGGTGCTCAGCCAACGGATACTGCCAGAGCTATTTTATCATATAAAGGAGCTCTTCTCAAAAAACACCTCAATGGGGGTATCGCAAAAGGCGCACTTACTGAAGAACAGGCACAAGCTAAGTTTGATGCCTGGATTGAGGAGAAAGCCTCGAAGATCCAAGCTAAAGCACAAGGTATTACAAAAGCTGCTGCTGACGCAAAAGCCAAGGCTCTGGAAGCAGAAAAAGCAGTAAACGAAGCACGTTTAGCTGCCGCTGCTCCTGTAGTTGAGGAAGAAGCTGCCGAAGAAAATGCTGAAGCTGTTGAAGCTACCGAAGCTTCAAACGAAGAAGAATAAGACAATTAAATGTCATATTTTTAACCCAGACGATGTGTCTGGGTTTTTTTATTTCTTAAAACCGGTTAGGTGTTGGGAACAATTCCCCATCGAAATGAGGAACTTATCAATCATTGTTTAACTAATTAAAGATTCCTGCCTTCGCAGGAAGTGTCATGAAAAAAGAAGAGTGCTTTTATCTTGGAAAGATTGTCAAAAAATACAGTTTTAAAGGAGAACTTCTGGCCAAGCTTGATACCGACGAACCCAACCTGTACGAGCACCTTGATGCCGTTTTTATAGAGATTAGAGGTCATTTGGTTCCCCATTTCATAGAGGATTCCCAGCTTCACAAATCGGATCTACTGCGTCTGAAGTTCGAAGATGTCGATTCTGAAGCAGAGGCGGATGCCCTCCTAAAGACCGACCTGTACTTACCTCTTGCCACTTTACCT
>CAWZYX010000104.1:0-11035 GCA_963966315.1 uncultured Winogradskyella sp.
CCCATGTTGTTACCCGAAAAATCAAACGGAGCATGGTGTTTATTGTCATTATGACAATTGGTGCCGGCATCTTCGGATCGCTGGTTCCGGGTGGCTTTATTCCTGAAGAGGACATGGGCTACTTTTTTGTGAACATCCAATTGCCCGATGCGGCCTCCTTGCAACGTACCGACGAAATTGGTCGGCAAGTTGAAGCAATTTTAATGAGTATGCCCGAAGTAGAATTCGTGACCAATGCCACAGGTTACAGTCTCCTTTCGGGGTCCATGGCCACCAATAATGCCTTTATGTTTGCCACCTTAAAAGACTGGGGCGACCGCGATGCCACTGCCAAAGAGATGATCGACCGCGTGAATATGGCCCTGTTCTCTAAAATAAAAGGCGCTCAGGCCTTTGCCTTTGGACCGCCGGCCATTCCAGGTTTAGGTAATGGTTCTGGCTTTAGCATTATGCTGCAGGACAAGGGCGGCAACACACCGCAGTACCTCTCGGAAAATGCCCGGAAGTTTATTGAAGCTGCTAACGCACGTCCTGAAATTGGCAGGGCTATGACCACCTTCCAATCAACCGTACCACAGCGCTACATGGATATTGATAAGGAAAAAGCTCTGAAATTAGGAGTCTCACTCAACGATCTCTACACAACGGTTGGGGCCTTTATGGGTGGGTCCTATGTCAATGATTTTACACGTTTCGGGCGCTTGTACAAAACCTATATACAGGCAGAAAGTGAATACCGTGTCAATGAGAGCAAAATTGAAAACTTCTTTATAAAAAATAAGGATGGGGATATGGTACCCCTATCAACACTGGCTACCATAAAACCCGCCTCTGGTCCGGATTACACTGTGCGCTTCAACCTGTTCAGGGCCGTGGAAGTCACTGGTGGTCCCGCACCGGGATATTCCTCTGCACAAGCCATGAGCGCTCTAAAAGAGGTGGCAGCCGAGGTACTGCCTGCCGATATGACCACCTCCTGGAATGCTATGTCCTTTCAGGAAAACAAGGCCTCAGGCTCACTAAGTATTATTCTTACCTTCTCTCTCGTGTTTGTCTTCTTGATTTTAGCGGCGCAATATGAGAGTTGGAGCTTGCCCTTTGCCATTTTGTTAGGAACCCCCTTTGCCATTTTTGGTGCCCTGGCCTTCCTGTGGATCGCCCGTTTCTTTAGTGTGAGTTTCGAGAACAACATCTTTGCGCAGGTCTCCTTTGTCATGCTGATTGGAATGGCAGCTAAAAATGCCATTCTGATCGTGGAATTTGCCAATGACGAATTTAAAAACGGACTGTCCCTTTTTGATGCTGCTGTAAAGGCCGCCAAATCGCGCTTCCGACCCATTCTTATGACGGCCTTCTCCTTTATTCTGGGTGTCTTTCCCTTAGTGATTGCCTCAGGAACAGGCGCCGAAGCACGGAAGGTCATGGGCATGGCCCTGCTCGGTGGAATGACCATCGCTACCTTTCTAGGCGTATTCTTCTATCCGATGCTCTTTTTACTGATAGGAAAACTGGGCAAATACGAACAAAAACGCGATCAAGCCGCAAGTGTCACACCAATCCCCGAAGCAGAATGAAACGACTTCTCTATATTTTAGCGATTGCCGCGCTGCTTCAGGCATGTAAGGCAGGAAAAAATTACAAAGGAACCGAGTTTGTGCAGCCTACCTCTTACCGTCAGGCTGATACCTTACGAACAGTGGTCAATGATACCGTGAATACCGACTCTCTTGAACTGGACTACGCTAACATACGCTGGTGGGAGATGTTTAATGATCCTGTATTGGATACGCTTGTAAAGGAGGCTTTTGCAAAGAATCTCAATGCTTTGATTGCCGCAGAAACTGTGTTGCAAAGTCGTTATGCATTAAGGATTCAAAATGCTGATTTGCTCCCCAAATTTAATGCTGGTGGACAAATACAAAGAGGTAACTTCCTGTTTAATCAGATCGGTCCAACCAGTGATATCATTCTTGGACAAGCCAGTGTGACCTGGGAAATTGATATCTGGGGTAAATTCCGCCGTTTGTCTGAATCTGCCAGAGCCGATCTTATGGCTTCAGAGTATGGCTACCGCGGTGTGATGATTTCATTGGTAAGTGAAGTCGCTGCTAATTATTTTGATTTATTAAGAGCAAAATCTCAATACGAGATCGCCAAGCGCAATGCCCGTTCCCGTGATAGTATGACGCAAATTATCATAGCCCGCTATGACAAAGGGATCGTCCCCAAAATTGACGTAGATCAGGCTAAGATTCAGTACGCCATTGCCGCCGGATCTATACCCCAATACAAACGGGAGATCGTGCAATTGGAAAACAGTTTAAGTGTACTTTTGGGGCGTAATCCCGGAACCATTACAACCGGTTTCTCCTTAGAGGAACAAAACATGGAGGTGGATCTGCCCTTGCAGACGCCGGTACAACTCTTACACAGACGCCCGGATCTGATCGCTGCCGAATACGGTGTAATGTCTGCCAATGCCCTTACAGGTGCTGCTAAAGCCAATCGATTACCGTCCATTAGTCTCAGTGGTTTGGTAGGTATCGCGGCCCCTTCTTTTAATGCGCTAACCTTAGATAATCCGCTTTGGAGCCTGGGGGGTGATATCTTAGCACCACTCTTTTATTTTGGACAATTGCAACGGCAGGTCGACATTGAGGAAAGCCGGACGTTTCAGGCTGCCTATCAGTACCAGAATACGGTATTTACGGCCGTGGCCGAGGTAGAAGACCTTCTTGTGGGAATCCGCACCACCAAAGAGGAAATTACCATTGCCGAAGAGCGGCGAAGAGCAGCTCTGGAAGCGCAGTTTTTAGCCAGAGAACGCTACGACAAAGGGGTGACCAGCTACTTGGAATTTTTGGAACAACAACGCCAGGCCTTTGATGCAGAACTTTTACTGGAAAATTTACGGTCCCGCCTGCTCACTAATTATGTGCAGCTATACAAAGCACTGGGTGGCGGTTGGTTGTCTGTTGAGGAAGAGCAAGCGGTTAAAGAGGCACAGGCTGAAGAGAACGGAACCAATTAATACTGTTAGTTCTCCAGGGCTCCAAACTCAATGGTCTCTTTGAGTTGATTTTGATTGGCCTCAAAGGCATAATGTTGCAGTTTCTGCAGCGTTTCTTTTTTGTCGCTGGTGTTTACCAGAACCGAAATATTGTTGTTACTGCCTCCATAAGCGATCATGCGTACATTCACATCTTGCAAAACCTGAAATAATACTGGAGTGTCCGGGTGGTGTATAATATTGTTTCCCACCATACAGACTATGCTCATGTATTCATCTGTCTCTACAGTTGCAAACTTCTCCAGGGCAATGGTGATGTCATTCAAATACCGGGTGTCATCAATCGTTAAAGAAACAGCTATTTCCGAAGTGGTGATCATATCGATAGGGGTTTCGTAGGTTTCAAAGACTTCAAAAACCTTTTTCAGAAACCCGTGAGCTAAGAGCATTCGCTCCGATTTGATTTTTATGGCTGTTATTCCATCTTTAGCAGCAATAGCCTTAATGCCTTCTCCGTGAATTTCATTGTTAATTGTTGTTCCTTCTGCTTCCGGCGCCATTGTATTTTTTAGTAATAATGGAATATTGAGATTTCTAAGAGGAAGAACGGTTTGGGGGTGAAGAATTTTTGCACCGAAATAAGCCAGTTCAGCTGCTTCATCAAAGCTTAAATGTGAGAGGGGTTGTGTATGATGCACATGTCTGGGGTCGTTATTGTGAAATCCATCAATATCGGTCCATATTTGAACTTCTGCCGCACTAATGGCTGCTCCAATAATAGTAGCGCTGTAGTCACTGCCCCCTCTTTGCAGATTTGAAATCTGTCCATCCGCATCTAAGCAGATAAACCCCTGAGTGATGAAAAAATCGGTGTCTGAATGCTCATCGATAAGGCGCCTCAAATGTTGTTGAATGTAAAAACTATCGGGTTCATTCATTCGATCGATACGCATGAAATCAAGGGCAGGGAGTAAACACACGGAATAACCCTCCTGCTTCATAAAACGCGAAAACATAAAAGTTGATAGTAACTCCCCCTGAGCCAAAATGGTGTTGTGCAGCAGTTTTGAATGTGGTACCGTAACAGCTTCCGTTAAGCATTTGAAAATATCGGAGACATATGCATTAGTCTCCTTTAGCAAAGATTTATCCCGAAGAAGTTCATTGACGGTAGACTGGTAGGTTTCGTTCAGCTGATGTATTTGAATGAGAGCGGACTCTCTATCCCTTTGAGCAATGGCTTCAGAAATCTTTACAAGCGCATTGGTTGTGCCAGACATAGCCGACAATACCACAATTTTTTGTTCTCCTCCCTGTATTATATCTTTTACATGATTCATATTCTGCACAGAACCTACAGATGTCCCTCCGAACTTATATACTAGCATTTTTCTCTTGTTTTAAAGCTCGCAAAGCTAGAATACATGTCTGAGATCACCATAAAAACGAAAATATTTATATATTTTTACACAAATTGTTAATTATTTAACATGAAGACCATTTCCGCATGTGTTGAAGAGTTACTGCTTCAACAACCCTTTTTAGAGGAAGCCATATTTAGACGTATTGTCAATTTTTCAGCCTTAGCCGAAGAGCTGCAACCAACGATCTCACAAATGCTCAAAAAGACAGTTAAAAACGGAGCCATTATGATGGCTTTGCGTCGTTACGAACCGTCTCCGTATCTAAGAAGCACAAAATCCCTTAAAGAGGGACTGAACAACTTAGGAGATATTACTGTGCGTTCGCAGCTGGTTGATTTTACCTTTCAGAATTCAAACACCCTTATTCACAGTCATGCTCAAATACTGGAGGAACTGAACACTAAATCCTTTTATGCCTTCTCTAGAGGTATCTATGAAAGCAATCTTGTTGTATCCACTCAGGAAATTGAGTTGGTGTCAAAAACCTTTAAAAAGGAAGTGCTTCTTGGACGTGAGCAGGATTTATCTGCGATTAGTATGAGGCTTCCAAAGTATAATGCCGAAATACCAGGCCTCTACTATCATTTCTTCAAGCGTTTTGCCTGGGAAGGTATTACACTATATGAGGTCATTTCAACCACCAATGAATTCACAGTGTTGGTAAAAGATCACATTGTTGATCAGGCATTTTCGATCATTAAAAATCTTAAGCAGAAACCTTCTCAGCTGTAACTATTTGGATTTTTTGTACATTTAAGTGATTCAATAATTATGCGTAGATGATGCACATTTCAAACCTAAGGCCCTTAGCATTAGCACTATCCCTCTGTATGTTTTTGGGATGCAAAAACGAGCCAAAAACAGAAACCCCCTCAGAAACTGAAACAAAAGAGATTGTACCTACCGGCGATACAAGTGAAAATGCCTTAGACTGGAATGGACAGTACAAGGGAACCTTACCTTGTGCTGATTGCTCAGGCATTGCCACAACACTCACTTTAAAAACGGACGGTTCTTTTAAACGTGTTGTCTTTTACAAGGACAAATCCAGTCAGGCGATTGTCGAAAGAGGAACATTTGAATGGGACGATTCAGGCTCTATAATCACCCTTCAAATAGAAAACGGCAGCTCACAGAGTTATAAAGTAGGCGAAAATCAACTATGGCATTTGGATGCAGATCAAGAGATCATCGAAGGAGAACTGGCAGAGGCTTATGTATTGAAAAAAAACAAGATGGATTACAATTTGGAAAACAAAACCTGGATTTTAACAGAATTGTTGGGTCAGACTATCGAAGAAAAGGAAGGACAGGCTCAGGCACATCTTATATTTCATTCTGAAAATGCAATGCTTAGCGGTTACAATGGTTGTAACCGCATTTCAATGGGCTATGAGTTATTGGAAGGTCAACGCATCAGATTAGCACCTGGCATTTCTACACTCATGGCATGTCCTGACGACCAGATCTCAGATAACTTCAACGACGTTTTAACGACCATTGATAATTATACGGTTAGTGATGGCGAACTACAACTTAATAAAGCACGGATGGCGCCCATGGCCAAATTTACGCTGGAATCAAACAAGTAAAACCAAAACCCATGTTTAAGAATCCGCTCTACCAGTATCTTGGATTAATTAGTATAGTCCTGTTGTTCCTGGCATGTCAGAATCAATCCTCCGTGAACAAGGATAGAAGTGTCTCTTCAGAAGCATCTTTAATAGTGCAGGATTCAATAAAGTATAAGCCTGGCGCCTATTATTTTGGGCAGAAAGAGAGCTCCCCGTTGGAACCTGACAAGTACAACATTGACCTCGTTCGTTTTGAAGTTGACACCAGTAAATGGGTCAGAGGAACCTTTTATTTCCAACCCTTCGGAACTGATGGGATGCGTGGCTCCTTTACAGGAAGAATGGACCCGGAAACAGACCAGCTGATGTGCAAACGTATTTATTACATCGAAGGAGAGCGCTATAAAGAAGCCTTTTCCTTTCCGCTATTAAAAGATAGCCTTGGGCTTGGGTATACAGAAACCGGTGAGGTAGCGACGGTGCTCCCGGAAATAGACTCGAAGACCTACCAGAACCATTTTGCGACGCTAACTCAGCAATCTTTGCAAGCGCGAATTAACACAACAGACCGAAGTCGTCTGTTTAAACTTGAGCTTTTAAAAGAACAAGGGTTTTCCCAAACGGACATTGAGACTTTACAGTTCATGGAAGTTATGACGGACCTGGACAACGATTATTCGCAAATGGAATACCTCATTTACATCATGGACCCTATGCTATGTGGTTCTGGTGGTTGCAATTTACTTGTCACCAAGCAAGATGGCAGTATAATTTCAAGCATCACTGTTAGCCGTCCTCCAATATACATTCCTCTTTTAAGTATTGAGGAGCAACAGGCTCATAAAAATCAATGGAAGGATCTATACGTGTATAGTGATGGGATGAGGCGATTGAGTTATAAGGCCGGGAGCTATACTTCAAATGCCAGTTTGGGAGTGCCAGTTCTCGAGACTCAGTTATCTGCTTTTCCGGAGCATTACGTCTTAATCATGGATTATCTGGACCAATAAAGCAATTTATACAGCTTTTTATCTTAGGTGTTAGAAAGTCTTTTTACAGCCCTCCCTAAATTTACAATTAAAAACACCGCGACCGAAGGCAGAAGCCAACCCATGTTATATTTTGAAAGAGGAATTTTGCTTTGCAAAAAAGAAAGCAATTCGCCACCCATAAAAAACTGTAAAACATCAGGAATACTAAATATAAAGGCTGTGAGCACTACTAATTGGAACACTAAGGGAGTAGCCCACGATTCCTTGACGACATTTAAGAGAATTAACACAATAGATATTGGATAGATAAACATTAAAGCGGGCAGTGCTATATCAATAATGAAACCAACTTCGTAGCTTCCCATAAGAACACCTACCAGGCAGCAGATGGCTGCAGTTATGACGTACACTTGTTGGCGATCATTAAAAAGCGCTCTAAAAAAATCGGCTATGGAGACGGTTATGGCTACCGCCGTGGTAAAACAGGCAAGAGCAACCAGTATCCCCACAAACGTCGCCCCTATCTCTCCTAAACTGCTATGGGCAAGGCCAAGAAGTAATTCTGTTCTACTAATACCTGCTTGGAATTGAGAATTGTGACGCGCCCCAAGGGCGATCAAACCGGCGTATATTACAAACAACCCAAACATCGCTATAAATCCTGATCGAGCAATTATATGGCGTTTCTCTGCAAAAGATTCAAATCCCTGAGCGTTCAGGGAAATGATGATGACCCCACCCATGACCATTCCTGCCAAAGCATCGTACGTTTGGTAACCCTCAATAAAACCATGGGTAAAAGGCGATGCTACAATTGAGTCCTTAACATAGCCTATTGGAGCGGCGAGTCCAAGAATAATGATGAGCAATACCATAATGATAATGATGGGAGTGAGGTACTTTCCCAAGAAATTAAGTGCTTTAGACCTATTAAGCACGAAAAATAGAACCAATGAAAAATAAACGATACTGGTAAGCCATGCCGGGCTTCCAAAGATTGGCTCAATGGCAATCTCATGGGTGACAGCAGCCGTCCGTGGGGACGGAAGTGCCACAATAATCAAATACATGACCACGCAATACAGCAGGCTGAATTTAGAGGAAATCTTTTTGCCAAAATCGAGCATTGTCCCCTGCAACTTAGCATGACCAAATATGGACAGGAGAGGAATGATGGTGGTAGTTATGATAAAACCGAGTGACACCAGCCACCATTCAGTCCCGGTACTAAAGCCAAGTTGTGGTGGTAGAATGAGATTCCCGGCTCCAAAAAAGCCTGCAAACAAGGCAAACCCGAAAACAAAAACCTGCTTGGTATGCTTCATCAATTGGTTCTAACAAGTTGAAGATCGTGAAAATCAAAGCTAAAGTCGGTTATGGGTGCAATATAGCTCATTGTAGCGCCTGTAGCTTTTCCGGTTTCGTCAAAAACAAACTTCACAAAAACGTCCGCATCGAATGAGCGATCATTCCATTTAGCAACATAGGTAGTGGCATTATACGGTAGCATTCGGCCAACCAACCTCGGTGAATTTTCACATTTGATGCTGTAGTCACTATCTAGTTCCTCAATAATGATATCACCAAACCAATCATCTGAATAGGTCCCTACTATCTGCTGTGGATCTGGTAGAAGAGGGCTATTGGCCATGGACGCTGACTGTTTATAGACAGCAACTTTCAGGCTGTCGTTATAGGCCAGGTATTTCTGGTGCCGCTCCCCATATGTCTCTAACCACGGTCGTTGATCGTATCCCAGATAAGCATCCTTAATCGTGTTGGTAATGGCGTTAAACGCCGACCCCACCATTTGATTGGTTAATACCACAATAGCCAGGTCCAACTCGGGAATCATGGTAAATTGAGTTACAGTTCCCAAAAGTCCTCCTGTATGAGACACCTGTTTGTAGCCCCCTTTAACATCTGAAACAAACCAACCCAGGCCATAGCCTCTGAAATTGCTATGATATGGATCATCCGGTCTCACATTTAAAGGCATTTGTAACTGCCAGAGTTCACGAAACCCATCCTTGCTCAGTAGACGTTCGCCCTCTTTCGTCACCGCATCATTCATTAAAAATTGTGCCCACTTGAGCATATCGGACACGTTACTGACGATACCTCCTGCTGCATTTGCCACAGGGCTCCAGTCATGAGGAATTTGTACTACCTTTCCATCGGCACGGGTGTGCGCCTCAATGATGTTAGATCTATCTGTGACACGATTGTATGAGGCGCTGCTATGGATCATTCCAACAGGTTTCAAAATACGTTGCTCAATAAACTCCTCCCAGGAAAAACCGCTGACCCTTTTAATGACCTCACCAGCCACAATAAACATAAGATTGTTGTACTCGAAGGTACTTCTGAAAGAGCTTTTAGGCTCTAGGTATTTTAAATTATTAATAATATCCTGAACTGAGAATTTACCTCCCTCAGGAAAAAACATGAGGTCTCCAGCTCCCAAGCCAAGTCCGCTGCGATGTGTTACTAAATCGCGAATGCTAAACTGTTCTGTGGCCCATGAGTCATGCAGCTGAAACTCGGGAATATAGTATCTAACCTGATCATCCCACTTTAACTTGCCTTCATCCACTAGCATGGCTAGAGCAAAACAGGTAAATCCCTTGCTGTTAGAGGCCACGCCAACAAGTGTTTGTGCGTCCATTTTTTTTCCAAATTCCAGGGAGCGAACACCATGACCTTTGGCATAAACCACCTGACCATCCTTATACACCCCCACAGAGATCCCCGGTACCTCAAAAGTTTCCAGGGTATTTATTACAAGTTTGTCTATCTGTGAATCTGATAGCTGGGCGCATACGCTCCAACTCATCAGTCCAATAAATACGTAAAATAACTGTTTCATGAAGTGTTTTTTAGTAAGATCTCAAATATAGTAAAAGCGTACATTTGCAGAAATGGTGACGCACTACAAAGGCATAGAAGTTCATTATGAAATGCAGGGTTCCGGCGATGTGCTGGTATTGCTGCATGGTTTTTTGGAATGTTTAGCAATGTGGAGACCTTTGCAAATGGAGTTTAAAAACAGCCATTGTGTACTTACCATTGATCTTCCCGGCCATGGAAAAACAGGATGCCTGGGATACGTACACTCAATGGAAACCATGGCAGAAGTTGTGCTTCATGTGCTTAATATTAATGCGATTGACAAAGGACGATTCATTGGGCACTCCATGGGTGGGTATGTAGCTCTTGCCATAGCAGACATGGCGCCAAAACGGGTTGACGGACTGTGTCTTATGAATTCCACCTATGAGGCCGACACAGAGGAACGTCAGGAGCTGCGCAAACGTTCTGTTGAATTGGCTAAAATCAATTATGAACAATTGATACGCCTTTCTTTTTCCAATTTATTTGCTCCTGAAAGCAAGGTCACTCATAAAAATGAGTATGCGCAGGCTATGAAACTTGCCTTGAAAACCCCAGTTCAGGGCTATATTGCTGCACAAAACGGCATGTTATTGAGAAAGGACCATTTACAGACATTTCTCAAAGCAAAAGGACCCAAAGCTGTGGTCATAGGAAAAAAAGACAGCATCGTCAATACAAAAGCAATCACTGAGACACTTGCTGAAACAGATATTAAAATCTGCCATCTGAGTGGTGGCCATATGAGTCATATTGAAGATTTGTACGATTTATCCTTATTTTTATTGCGTTTCATCGAATTTTAAGTGTTATTTGGCGGTTTTTTTGGTTTTTTAAATACATTTAAACACCAAATCATTTAGACCATGAGTATCAAAACCAACTCTACCGCCTTAGCAAGACTCTACTGTGATGTGTTTGGCCATAACTATGAAATGACAAAGCGTGTGACTAAACACGTCAAAGAGTATACCTGTAAGTGTTGTAAACACCAATTAACAACTGATGGAAACGGCAAGCTAACTGAGCTCACACCTAACCTTCAGGAGATCAATTCTGCACTGGAACGTCTTTATCAAAACAAGATGAATCGCCTGAAGCGAAAAGTGACCCGGATGGCAGCCATGTATTAACATATATTAT
>CAWZYX010000105.1:0-10775 GCA_963966315.1 uncultured Winogradskyella sp.
TAGGGTAATATGCGAGTTGTCTGTATGTTTGACCAGGTTTTCACAGGTATTTCTTCCAATCTTGCCGGTTCCAAACAACAGAATATTCTTTTCTGAGACGTTGTCAACCCTGTTCATGATGTATTGAACGGAGGCAAAGGAGACGGAAGTTGCTCCAGAGGACAACTCAGTTTCTGTTTTTATTCGTTTGCTTGCCTGGATCACTGAATTAACGAGCCTTTCACTGTAGGAGTTAAGCAAGCCCATTTTTTTGGACTGTCGCGCACTGGCCTTTAATTGGCTAATAATCTCGAAATCGCCTAAAATCTGACTGTCCAGTCCGGAGCCTACTTTAAACATATGATTTATAGCCTGTCGGCTTTTGTAAATGTAAGCTACTTCCTGAAACTCTTCAACAGTTCCTTTAGTGTGTTCACATAACAAGTGAATGAGCTGGTAAGGATGTTCTGCAAAACCATAAAGTTCCGTCCTATTGCATGTTGAAATAAGGATAAGACTTTCAATACCGCTCTGTTTTGCATCGGAAAGTAATTTCAGTTTATGGGAATCATCTAAACTAAAATGACCTCGAACCTCGGCATCGGCTTTTTTATAGCTTAAGCCAATGGCGTAAAAATGTGTACTTCGGTGTTGCATTTACTCGTTTACCTGACGGAAAAATTAACAAAGCAAAAATAGATTGGTTCAAAACAAAAAAATAACGCTCAAAGAACTTTTAGTGTCGTTTCTGGTTTTTGGGAAACGATTTTTTATAAAAGATGATATTTGTCATATTTTTGTTTAAAAGGCAGCAACTACAAGCCTTTTTGTTTAGAACAAATCTAAATTATAAGAAATTAAAAAGAGTTAATTATGAAAAAAAGTATCGCTAAAGGGCTATTTGAAGAGCAGGTTCTTGAAGAGGGCTTTTTTGTGCTTTCAGCGAAGAATGATTCAGATGATTTAAAAATATTGGAACGAAACATTGATAGCAGCTATATACAGTTTCACTTTTCGGTAAAAGGATCGGCAGAATTTATGTTCAACAATGGTAATTATGGCTTGCAAAATGCCGAAGACCGGTCCTTGTTATTATATAATCCGCAGAGAAATTTACCTATTTATGTAAAATTACAAGCTCATTCATGGCTCTTAAGCCTGCTCATTTCAATTGATAAATTTCACAAGTTGTTTTCTCAAGATGCCAATTATGTTTCCTTTTTAACCGAAGAGAATAGGGACAAAAAATATTATAAAGATGAACAGATATCACCTTCCATGGCTGTGGTTCTTAACCAACTCCTTAGTTTCAATATGCACGCTTCTGTAAAGCCATTGTACTTAAGAGGGAAATCTTATGAATTGATAAGTCTTTATTTCAACCGAGACAAAGACGCCGATATTGAGCAATGTCCCTTTTTAGCAGATGAAGAAAACGTTGCAAAGTTAAAGAAGGCCAAAGATATTATTATTTCAAGAATGGCAGAACCCCCAACGCTTCAGGAATTATCTGAAACCATTGGACTCAGTTTGAAGAAGTTAAAGGAGGGCTTTAAGCAGATCTATGGCGATACAGTCTTCGGTTTTTTATTCGACTACAAGATGGAAGTAGCCAGAAATTTACTGGATTCCGGCAATTACAACGTCAATGAGGTAGGTTTTAAGGTGGGTTATAGCACCTCAAGTCATTTCATTGCAGCCTTTAAAAAGAAATTTGGGACAACCCCTAAAAAATATATTATGTCCTTAAATAAGTAAGACCAGTTTCCTCGAAGAAACCTTTCAAATCCATTCAGCATCTATTTTTTTGAGACGTGTAGTTAAGATACCAAGCGATTCAGGATCTATGATACTTGTATCGATTCGCAACCTTTGTTTGTCGGTTTTTAGGGTGAATTTACCAGCGTAGTATTCGATGGCGGCGACTTGTGTCAATGACAGTTCTTTACTAATAAGGCCATTCGTTTTAATATATTCAGGTCCAATGGTTAAATAGTGATAATGCTTTTGGTAAAAATACTTTGCAAAAAAACTAATTGGCACAAGAACGGCAACAATCTGCATCCATGGCTCATTTTGACTAAGCCCAAAAAAAGATGTAATAGAAAACAAAAAAGCATAAATAAGGATGGTATTCAAGTGCCTCTGATTGAATGGAATTTTAGTGGTATTATCTTCGCACCTTAGCATGACTTTAAAGACTCTTATAATTATTATGAAGATAATAATTTTATGCGATTAGTAATTAATGTGTTACAGAGATTGTTCTAAGCTTTAATTAGTCTGTTTTCGCTTTTGCAAAGCTCAAATCTAGTTTTTAACCCCCTGCTTGGGATTAATGACATAGACAACAACAAAAGAATTTTGCGTGAAGTAGCTTATTAAACTATTGATAAATCTGATGCTTTCCACGCATGCAAAATACTTAAGGTTGTATCTTTACAGAAAATATTGCAAAACAAAGGGCTTAGCCTAAGTATGTGGAAAAGAATATGAAAAAGGGAGTATTATTAGTCAACCTTGGATCACCGGATAGTCCAAACCCTAAGGATGTAAAAACCTATCTCGACGAGTTTTTAATGGATCCTCGTGTCATTGACGTACCATTATGGGCCAGAAAACTGCTGGTGAAAGGCATAATTTTAAATACCCGGCCAAAGGCCTCGGCCAAGGCCTATAAAAAGATATGGTGGGAAGAAGGATCTCCCTTAATTGTGCTTTCTGAACGACTACAGGAAAAAATCAGGAAGAAGGTCAATTATCCGGTGGCTCTTGCTATGCGATATGGCAGTATGACCATAAAAAAGGGACTTCAGGAACTTGTAGATCAAGGTTGTACAGAAATTAAAACCATACCTTTGTATCCTCAGTTTGCCATGGCCACCACAGAGACGATCGATGCAAAAGTGGATGAGCTGGTAGAAGAGCATTTCCCCCAGGTAACTGTTACCAGAACTCCTGCTTTTTACCGCCGTGAGGATTATATCGAGGTACTTTCGAAAAGCATTGCTGAAGGTCTTGAAAATTCCGGATATGAGCACGTACTCTTCAGCTATCACGGCGTACCGGAACGGCACATTCGAAAATCGGATATCAGCAACGGCAATTGTAAAATGGACGGAAAATGCTGTTTTAGAAAAGGAAGTCCTCAGCACGAGTACTGTTACCGTCATCAGTGTGAGATCACTACGGTAAATGTGGCTAAAAAACTGGGTTTAAAGAACGGAACCTATTCCACCACCTTCCAGTCCAGACTTGGATTTGATCCCTGGCTAAAGCCCTACACAGACCGCACCATTGAGCGCATGGGAAAAGAAGGTATAAAAAATATGGCCATTGTGACCCCTGCATTTGTTAGTGATTGCCTCGAGACTCTCGAAGAGATTGCCATGGAAGGCGAAGAGATTTTCCATGAGGTTGGAGGCGAAAAATTCACAGTCATACCATGTCTTAACGATCGAGAGGACTTTGCCCAGGTGATCGCCAATATGATTGAAGAATGGACGACTAGTGAAGGCTCAGAGCATGCAAAAGAAACAGCTACGGCCAAAAAACCATTGGCCTAATGACAAAGGTTTCCTCTCAGGATCTGGGGGAGCAGCCCATTGGTAAATTACTGGTCAAACAGGCTGTACCTGCTTCTATCGGGATCCTGGTGATGTCCCTCAATATCCTTGTCGATACTATTTTTGTTGGGAACTGGATTGGGTCGGTAGCTATTGCCGCTATTAATGTGGTACTGCCAGTGTCTTTTTTTATTGCTGGCCTTGGTATGGCAATTGGTATCGGCGGCTCTTCGATTATCTCAAGAGCTATGGGGGCCAACAATCGAAATAAAGCACTTCAAACCTTTGGCAACCAGATTTCTTTAACTCTACTCCTTACGTTTTCATTGATTATTCCTGGGATCATATTTGCAGATTCCATTATTCCCGCATTTGGTGGTAAGGGTGCTATTTTTGAGCCTGCGAGGATCTACTACCTCATTGTACTGTATGGGGTGCCTTTTTTGGCACTTTGTATGATGGGAAATACAGTGATCAGGGCAGAAGGAAAACCCAAGTTTGCCATGTACGCCATGATGATCCCATCTGTTGGTAATCTGCTTCTGGATTACCTGTTTATTAAAGTGTTTGATTTTGGGATGCATGGAGCAGCCTGGGCTACAACAGGCTCCTATTTCTTGTGTTTAGCCTATATCATTTGGTTCTTTTTTTCAAAGAATTCCGAACTACATCTCAAGGACTGCTTTTTCAGGTTAAGACTGCCAATTGTAAAGGAAATTGGGGCACTTGGCTTTGTAACTCTTGCCAGACAGGGCACGGTGAGCATTACTTATTTGCTGATGAACAATATTCTTTTCGAATTTGGAGGCGAAACTTCGGTAACAGCTTATGCCATTGTAGGTAGGATGCTTATGTTCTCCCTCTTTCCGGTTTACGGGATCACTCAGGGCTTTCTGCCAATTGCCGGCTATAATTACGGGGCAGAAAAATATCCAAGAGTCAGAAAAAGTATCAGTACAGCCATATCCTATGCTGCTTTACTCGCCACAATAGTTTTTGTGTTTCTCATGGTTTTCCCAGATGCTATCACAAGTGTATTTACAAGGGACGAAGATGTAATGCGGGAGACTCCTAATGCCATGCGTTGGGTGTTTGCAGCAACTCCAATCATCGCAATTCAACTAATTGGAGCGGCTTATTTTCAGGCCGTTGGCAAGGCTACTCCGGCATTGCTACTCACCTTATCCCGTCAGGGCTTTTTCTTCATTCCATTGATTTTTATACTACCTCTATTCTATGGCGAGCTCGGGGTGTGGATGTCCTTTCCTGTGGCAGATGTACTTTCTACCATCGTTACTGCATTTTTTCTACATCGGGAGGTCAAATTAAAACTATTGCCTAAGGAGAAGGAATGATGAATAATCCTTATTTTTAAATTTCTTTAACCAACAAATTTTACGAATGAAGTACATAATTTCTTTCTTAGTGATGGGGTGCCTGTCATTAATGAGCATGGAAATGCACGCACAAATCATTGAGGAATCCGATTATGCAGCCTTGGAATACAGACTTATCGGGCCTTTTAGAGGCGGAAGGTCAGCTGCAGTTACAGGAGTTCCAGGTCAGTCCAATCTCTATTATTTTGGGGCCACCGGCGGTGGAATCTGGAAAACCACCAATGGAGGTCGACAATGGGAGAACATTTCAGATGGATTTTTCGGCGGAAGCATTGGTTCGATATCGGTGTCCAAAAGTGATCCTAATGTGATTTATGTAGGTGGTGGCGAAAAAACAGTGCGAGGAAATGTGTCATCGGGATATGGCGTTTGGAAAACGGAAGATGCAGGGAAAACATGGACAGAAGCTGGTCTCAAGTCCTCACGACACATCCCCAGAATTGCCATCGATCCCAACGATCACAATATTGTTTATGCCGGAGTTCTCGGTAATATATACAAACCAACCGAAGATCGTGGGGTCTATAAAAGTACCGATGGAGGAAAAACATGGCGAAAAACTCTTTTTTCGAATTCCCATGCAGGAGTGGTAGATCTAATAATGGATCCTACCAATCCAAGAATACTATACGCATCGACCTGGCGGGTTCAGAGAACACCTTATAGCCTAAGTTCAGGAGGAGAAGGATCAGCTTTGTGGAAGAGTACAGACAGCGGCGAAACATGGTCTGAGATCTCTTTAAACGAAGGCTTTCCAAAAGGAATTTTAGGTATTATCGGCGTTTCTGTATCTCCTGTGAACAATCAGCGTGTTTGGGCAATGGTGGAGAACAAAGATCAAGGAGGTCTGTACCGAAGTGATGATGGCGGAGAGAGCTGGACGCAGGTGAACAGTGAGCGTAAGTTACGTCAGCGTGCCTGGTATTACACCAGGGTTTATGCCGATACAAAAGACCTGAACACGGTTTATGTACTCAACGTAAGCTATCATAAAAGTACCGATGGTGGAAAGACCTTTGGAAATTACCGAGCACCTCATGGAGACCACCATGATCTGTGGATCGCACCCGAGGACCCCAATAGAATGATTATAGGTGATGATGGCGGCGCACAGGTCACTTACGATGGTGGTGAAACCTGGAGTACCTATCATAATCAGCCTACCGCGCAATTTTACAGGGTTACTACAGATAATGCTTTTCCATACAGGATTTATGTGGCGCAACAGGATAACTCAACGATTAGAATCCCCCACAGAACCGACGGCTTTTCAATTACAGAAGACGATTGGGAGAGTACTGCGGGAGGCGAGTCTGCCCACATTGCGGTAGATCCTGAGAACAACGATATTGTTTACGGTGGGAGCTATGGAGGCTACTTAACACGTGTGAATCACGAACGAGGAACGGTTCGAGCAATTAATGTATGGCCAGACAATCCAATGGGTGCTGGTGTAGAAGCCATGAAATATCGTTTCCAATGGAACTTCCCGATTATATTCTCTAAACACAACCCCGATAAACTCTATACCTTTTCGCAGCATGTGCATGTCTCTGAGAATGAAGGGCAGTCCTGGGAGGTGATCAGTCCTGATTTAACAACCAATGATCCTGAAAAACAGAAGTCATCGGGAGGGCCAATCACACAGGACAACACCGCAGTTGAATACTATTGTACCATTTTTGCAGCACAGGAATCTCCGCTTAAGGAAGGACTACTTTGGGTTGGTAGTGATGATGGTCTGGTACACTTGTCTAAGGATGGTGGGGCCAATTGGGAAAATGTTACGCCTAAGAATATGCCGGATTGGATGATGATCAACAGCATTGAACCTAGTGCCTTTGATGAAGGTACTTGTTACATCGCAGGTACTTTATATAAAACAGGAGATTTTAGACCCTATTTGTATAAAACAACCAACTATGGCAAGTCATGGACCAAAATTACGGACGGCATTCCGTCGGAACACTTTACCAGAGTGGTTCGTGAGGATCCTAAAAGACAGGGGTTGTTATATGCAGGAACCGAAACAGGAATGTACATCTCCTTTAATGATGGGAAAGACTGGCAGCCCTTTCAATTGAATCTGCCCATTGTACCGATTACGGACCTTACCATTAAAGAGAATAACCTTATTGTTGCAACTCAGGGCCGCAGTCTGTGGATGATTGATGATCTGTCCGTGATCCATCAATTATTGGATACTGACTCAGATGTTAATTTACTTTTTAAACCTAAGGATAGCTATCGCATGGGGGGTGGAGGTAGATCTGGGAGCCTGACGGCAGGAACTAGTCATCCGAATGGAGTGATGACGTATTTCAATCTCAAAGATTTAAAAGAGGATGACAAGGTATCTCTAACCTATTTTGAAGAAGACGGTGATACCATTAAAACCTTTTCTAATACCGATAAAAAGAACATGCTTAAGGTAAAAACAGGTGCTAATATGTTTGTGTGGAACATGACTTATGACGGAGCTGAGCGACTTCCCGGTATGATCCTCTGGGCTGCCAGTTTACAAGGGCCACGAGCTGTTCCCGGAACCTATAAGGTCACCTTAAATGTAAATGGGACCGACCAATCAGAGTCATTTCAAATACTACCCGATCCTAGAGCTGAAAGTTCGGTGGCAGACATGCAAAGGCAGTTCGATTTTATCCAGGATGTTAATGCAACAGTAGATAGGGCACATAAATCCATAAAAAAAATTCGGTCTGTCAACAAACAGTTAGAAGCCTTTCAGAAGCAATACAAGGATAACCCTGAGGTCACCGAGCTCGTGGAGAAGGCCAAATCCCTGCAAGAACAGCTTTCAGAAGTTGAAAGAGCTCTGTACCAGACAAAGAACAGAAGTAATCAGGATCCGCTGAATTTTCCAATTAAGCTAACTGATAAACTAGGGGGCTTAAATTCTTTGACAAGGCGAGGAGATTTTCCACCAACCGATCAGGCTATTGAAGTGAAGAATGAACTGACAGGCAAGATCAATGAGCAACTAGCCACCTTCAATAACTTACTGAGCAGTGAGATTAAAGCGTTTAACGAAGCATTTAATTCCAAGGGGCTCAATTACCTGTTTGTGGAAGACTAATGGACGTATACAACTATATCAAAGCCCTGCACCTCATTTTTGTAACCACATGGTTTGCAGGGCTTTTTTATATTCCTCGCCTCTTTGTTTATCAAATTGAGGCTTACCAGAAACCCTCTCCGGAGAAAGAGATTCTTGGCAAACAGTTAAAGCTAATGGCTAAACGACTTTGGTACATTATCACCTGGCCATCGGCTATACTCGCAACTATCTTTGCTATTTGGTTGTTGGTCATAGTTCCCAGTTGGTTATCACAGGGTTGGATGCATGTGAAGCTACTTTTTGTCTTTTTATTATTTATTTATCACTACCAAACCCATGTGTATTTTTTGCAGTTACAAAACGATGTAATAAAAAAGACCTCTGGCTTTATGCGTTTGTGGAACGAAGGAGCTACTTTTATTTTATTTGCAGTCGTATTCTTAGTGATTTTAAAAAGCAGCCTCAATTGGGTTTTCGGTGTTTTGGGATTGGTTGTTCTTGGTGTGTTAATTATGCTGGGCTACAAGATTTATAAAAAAATAAGATCCAATAATCCAGATGCCTGATTTCAATAAATGAAGCCAACTTACAAGAGCACTCGCACAATTGGATTTGGGAATTTGTATTTTGGTTTGATTATTGATGTATTCAGAGCCTGAACTAAATTTATGCAGCTTACAAAAATTTCCTTAAGAGCCCGCATTTTTATTGCCATGATCCTGTTGGTTCTCCTGGCTTCTGTACTCATAGCAGCGGTTACCATTTATCAGTACAATGAGGAGGCGCAGGATTATCACAGAGAACGGCTTAACCGAAAGGAAAACAATATTCGCGAAAGTATCAATTACACCATAAAGGCAACCACTTATCCGGTTACAACAGAGAACATACCGCTTATTTTTAAGGATGAGATCTTTGAAATTGCAGCCATACACCAGTTACAGATCAACTTATATGATTTGCAGGGGAATCTGCTTAAATCCTCCAAAGCACAACTTAAAAAGAGAAGATCTTCGGAACCACTGGACCCTGAAATTTTAAGGAATATTGCAAATTCCGTCGATCACAGGTATGTGCAAAATAATTCACTGAATGGCCAATTATTTCAATCCTCCTATACCTACATAACTGATGAAAAGTTCAAAACTCTGGCCATTTTAAATCTTCCATATCTGGAGAATGATGATTTTTACAAAAAGGAACTCAATCAGTTCTTATTGCGATTGGGATATGCATACGTGGTAATGATTCTGGCAGCAATTATTCTGGCTTATTTCATTTCCAAGTACATCACCAGATCTCTTAAAAATATTAGTGATAAAATGGATGAATTCCGATTGGAGAAACGCAACAAAAAAATTGAGATTGAATCAGCAAGCTCTGAAATTGAATCCCTGGTCAGCTCTTACAATGGGATGATCGAAGAGCTGGAGGCAAGTGCAGTCAAATTAGCAACTAGTGAACGTGAACAGGCCTGGAGGGAGATGGCTAAACAGGTAGCGCATGAAATTAAAAATCCGTTGACCCCAATGCGCCTCAGTGTACAGAGCTTTCAAAGAAGATTTGACCCCAATGACCCTGACATAGAACAAAAAGTAAAAGAGTACAGTAATACTCTTATACAACAGATCGATACCATGAGTTCCATCGCGTCCGCCTTTTCAAACTTCGCAAAGATGCCAGCCCAACAGAAAGAAGTTTTGGATGTTGTAAAAATTGTTAAACTGGCTCTTGAGATCTTCAATGAAGATTATATTACATTCAACTCGTCCGAGGAACAGGTTATTGCTAAGTTCGATAGAACACAGCTCATTCGAGTAGTGACCAATTTAGTAATGAACAGCATTCAGGCCATGACTATTGAGAATACCAATCCCTGGATAAGAGTGAGCGTTTCAAGTGATAATGAGCGTGTTTTTGTGAAGGTACAGGATAATGGTTCGGGTATTGATGAAGAAACAAAAGCGAAAATCTTTGAACCCAAATTTACGACTAAAACAAGCGGGATGGGTCTTGGACTTGCCATGGTAAAAAATATTGTAGAAACTTTTAAAGGAAGTATTACCTTTACTTCAACAATCGGACAAGGCACTGAATTTACGGTCTCTTTTCCGCTAGCAGAATCACATTAAACACTTGTCATGTCTTACCAAAATTTAATCACCGAATTCAGTAGTGGAATCACCACTATCACCATCAACAGACCAAAAAAGCTAAATGCACTGAATAGAGAAACCATTGAGGAACTGCATACGGCCTTGAGTATTGCAGAAGAAGAGGCTGAAACCAAGGTTATTGTGATCACAGGTTCTGGTGAAAAAGCTTTTGTTGCAGGTGCTGACATCAGTGAGTTTGCCGATTTTGATGTGTTACAGGGAGCCGAATTAGCTGCGAAAGGTCAAGAGATCTTGTTTGATTTTGTTCAGAATTTAACCACCCCTGTTATTGCTGCAGTGAATGGCTTTGCCCTAGGGGGCGGACTAGAATTAGCAATGGCCTGCCATTTTAGAGTCGCCAGTAATAATGCAAAAATGGGTCTTCCCGAGGTTTCTCTTGGGGTCATTCCCGGATACGGAGGTACCCAGAGATTACCTCAGCTAATTGGAAAAGGCAGAGCTATGGAAATGATCATGACAGCAGGAATGATCGATGCCAATCAAGCTCTGCAATACGGACTGGTCAATCACGTAAAAGTGCAGGAAGAGCTGTTGGAAGCTTGCTATGAGATAGCTCACAAGATCATGAAAAATTCCTCTG
>CAWZYX010000106.1:0-10582 GCA_963966315.1 uncultured Winogradskyella sp.
CAACAAAATCATCTCCATATTTGAATCTTACACAGGAAAAAGTACACCCAATATCATTGAACTTTCAGAATCCAGTTCAATTCCAGAGGTGCTAAAACGCAAATCCGAATTCTTAACTTATGATGTTTTCAACAGCTACCATTCCGAAACTGGATTGATGCGCTACATCAAAAGATTAGAGCGAAAAGACCTTGCCTTGAATCATTCTATGATTTCCTTAGGTTCCTGTACCATGAAACTCAATGCAGCCTCCGAAATGTTACCTCTGAGTTGGAACAGCTGGGGAAATATCCACCCATTCGTTCCTGCCGATCAAGCGATGGGATACAGAGACATGCTTAAAGCCCTTGAAGATCAACTGACAGAAATTACGGGCTTTGCGGGAACCTCACTGCAACCGAATTCCGGTGCACAGGGTGAATTTGCTGGTCTCATGGTGATAAGGGCTTATCACGAATCCAGAGGAGACTCACGCCGAAATATTTGTCTGATACCATCATCTGCTCACGGTACAAATCCTGCAAGTGCAGTGATGGCAGGTATGAAGGTTGTAGTGACAAAGGCTTCGGATGACGGTAATATCGATGTTGAAGACCTGAGGAGTAAAGCCGAATTATACAGCGATAATCTGGCAGCACTTATGGTCACTTATCCTTCCACCCACGGTGTTTACGAATCGGCAATTAAAGACATTACTCAGATCATACACGATCATGGAGGACAGGTTTATATGGACGGGGCCAATATGAATGCGCAGGTAGCATTAACACACCCGGGAAATATTGGAGCCGACGTTTGTCATCTTAATCTTCATAAGACCTTTGCAATACCTCATGGAGGTGGTGGACCGGGAGTGGGACCCATATGTGTGGCCAAACAGCTTGTTCCTTTTTTACCTGGTAACCCTATTATAGAAACCGGAGGAACTCAAGCGATCAGCGCTATTTCTGGAGCACCATTTGGTTCTGCCTTGGCCTGTATCATATCGTATGGGTACATAAAAATGTTAGGGGCTCAAGGGCTTAAAGAAGCCACAGAAGTGGCTATTCTTAATGCAAACTATATCAAGGAGCGGTTGGTAGGGTCCTATAAGACCCTGTACACAGGTGAAAATGGAAGAGCAGCTCATGAATTAATCATTGATTGTCGTGAGTTTAAAGCAAAGGGTATTGAAGTAACTGATATCGCAAAACGCCTTATGGATTATGGATTCCATGCGCCAACAGTCTCCTTTCCTGTGACGGGTACAATGATGATTGAGCCAACAGAAAGTGAAAGCAAGGCTGAAATGGACCGTTTCTGCAATGCAATGATTTCCATAAGACGGGAAATAGATCACGTTTCTGAGAGTGAACCAAACAATGTACTGAAAAATGCGCCGCATACCTTGGCCATGGTCACATCCGATGAATGGCTTTTCCCATACTCCAGAAAAGAGGCTGCCTATCCATTAGATTTTGTTGAGGAGAACAAATTCTGGCCTACAGTCAGACGCGTGAATGAAGCCTATGGCGATCGGAATCTCATCTGCAGTTGTGCGCCCATCGAGGACTACGCAGAAGTATAACAATAAAAGCGCTGTTTAAGGCGCTTTTATTTTAAGAAAAATATAAATATTCACATTCTTTTTAAAGATTCTTATAAAAATAAACCCGAATCTTCTGTTAGGTAATGGTTAAATGAACTCAATTACTTAGCTTCGTTTTAAATTAACTAACAATTTATGGGAATTCAGATTATTGGAACGGGAAGCTACGTGCCGAGTAGTGTTGAGACAAATGATGCATTTATAAACCATCAGTTTTTAAATGAGGATGGTACCTCTTTCAAACAGGATAACGATATCATCATAAAAAAATTTAAATCGATTACCGGAATTGGTGAGAGACGTTATGCTGATCATCACCTAACAACTTCGGATATTGGCTATTTGGCTGCAGAAAAGGCCATTGCTGATGCTGGAATTGATCCTGAAACTCTCGACTATATCATAGTAGCACATAATTTTGGAGATGTAAAATACAAGACCGTTCAGAGTGACATACTTCCCTGTCTTGCAGCAAGAATAAAACACCATCTTAGAATTAAGAATCCCAAATGTGTTGCCTATGACATTTTGTTCGGTTGTCCTGGCTGGGTAGAAGGGGTCATACAGGCACAGGCTTTTATCAAAGCCGGCATGGCCAAAAATTGTCTGGTCATCGGTGCTGAAACACTGTCAAGGGTAGTGGATGTGCACGATCGTGATTCCATGATCTATTCAGATGGTGCCGGAGCAACTGTGATCTCTCTGGACGATTCAGAATACGGCATACTATCCCACGAATCGGCCAGTTACACCTTTGACGAAGCTTATTATCTGTATTTTGGGAAATCCTACAATAAGGACCTGTGTCCGGATACCCGCTATATTAAAATGGATGGTAGAAAAATCTATGAGTTTGCTCTGTCTAATGTTCCATTAGCCATGAAAGCATGTTTAGATGCCAGCGGCTGTGATATTAAAGATCTGAAAAAGATTTTTATTCATCAGGCAAATGAAAAGATGGACGATGCTATTCTGGCCAGGTTTTATAAGTTATACGAAACCGATATTCCTGAAAACATCATGCCCATGAGCATCCATAAATTTGGTAACAGCTCAGTAGCCACGGTCCCAACATTATTCGATTTGGTAAAAAACGAAAAGTTAGGAAATCACGAGCTGGATAAAGGAGATCTTATCATGTTTGCCAGTGTGGGTGCAGGAATGCATATAAACGCTATAACCTACCGCTTTTAGAGGATCGGAGTAGGTATTAAATCGTATATTAGACCTTGTAATAATTGTTGTTACAAGGTTTTTTAGTTTTAGTTATTATGAGTAAAAAGATAGCAATTATTGGTGGTGGAAATCTAGGGCAGTCGATTGCTTTAGGTTTACTTTCCATGGGGTTCCCTCCCAAATCACTGAGCATGACGAGAAATAGAACAGAACTTCTTTCTAAATTTAAATCCAAAGGGGTTTTTGTCAGTAATAACAATATAGAAGCTGTTAAAAAATCTGATGTTGTGATTCTTGCTATAAAACCTTATAAGCTGAAAGAAGTGCTTGTACAGATTAGAACAGTTTTAAGAAATGATCAGATTTTAATATCTGTGGTGAGCGATTATCCGATTGAACGGATTCAATCACACATCAGCTCATCTCCTTCAATCTTTCGGGCAATGCCCAATACAGCGTCTTCCGTCAACCAATCATTGACATGTATAGCCACTATAAATGGAACACGGGATGATGCTGTTGAAGTGAAGTCGATCTTTGACGCCTTGGGGACAACCATAGAGATAAATGAACAATTGATGGACGCTTCTACTGTTCTTGGCGCGTGTGGAATCGCTTTTGTGTTGCGATTTGTGAGAGCTATGATTCAGGGCGGTATAGAAATAGGGTTCGATGTATCAACGGCAACAGACATAGCAACACAAACAGTGAAAGGTGCAACAGAACTCCTTTTACAAAATAGTAGTCATCCGGAGGCCGAAATCGACAAGGTTACCACCCCAAAGGGATGCACCATTGCTGGACTTAACGAAATGGAGCACCGCGGATTTAGTTCGGCCCTTATCAAAGGTATTAAAACCTCTTATCAAAACATATCCGATTAGTTTATGTACGAAAAAAGTTATCCCAACAAACGATTCGGTATCACACTTGAATTTTTAAAAAAACACATCGCACCTACTGAGCCTATCCTCGACCTGGGAGTGGACAATCCCTTTTCAGGCATTATGAAAGCCAACGGATATATTGTAGATAATACGAGCGGTGAGGATTTGGATATCGATGTTTCAACGATTCTGTCTTCTGATGCAGAGGTTGTCACAGCATTTGAGATTTTCGAACACCTGCTCTCCCCTTTTACCGTGTTAAATGCTATTAAGGCAAAAAAATTAGTGGCAAGCGTTCCTTTGCGACTCTGGTTCTCTCCAGCCTACCGCAGTAAAACTGATCCCTGGGACCGGCACTTTCACGAGTTTGAAGACTGGCAATTCGACTGGTTATTGGAAAAAACAGGCTGGGAGATCAAGTCCGGGCAAAAATGGACCAATCCCGTGAAAAAATTTGGACTAAGGCCCCTTTTACGACACTTTACGAATCGCTATTATATTGTTTATGCTGAAAAAGTACTCTAGCATTTACTTCTAACCTTGTCACAAAAAGAAAAATAAAGAAGCTACTTGAAAATTACCATTATCATACCTGCACACAATGAGGCAGAATACATAGGCCAAACGCTGAATTCTTTGGTAAATCAAAGTCTTAGACCGCATCAACTGATGGTTGTTGATGACAACTCCACTGATACAACTTCCGGTATTGTGAAGGAATATACCTCTAGCCACCCATGGATCAAATTAATTCACATCAAAAGTTCCGAAAAACATTTACCGGGATCAAAAATAGTTAACGCCTTCAAGGAAGGGATAAAACATGTAGGGACTGATTATGACCTTATATGTAAATTTGATGCCGATCTTATTTTTCCTAGAGACTATTTAAAAACCATTGCAGATCACTATCTGAGCAATCCAAAAGTGGGAATGGCCGGCGGGTTCTGTACCATTAAACGCGGTGAAGAATGGGTACTGGAAAATCTGACCCGTAGAGATCATATACGAGGAGCTTTAAAGTGCTACCGTAAAAGTTGTTTTGAACAAATTGGTGGTTTAAAGCCAGCCATGGGATGGGATACCGTAGATGAACTTCTCGCAGCCTACTACGGGTGGGAGGTACTGACAGACTCAACCCTACTCGTAAAGCACCTAAAACCAACAGGGAAAGCATATAATAGGGATGCAAAATTACTTCAAGGAGAAGCCATGTACCGGATGCGGTACGGTTTAGTTATCACCATAATCTCTTCAGTGAAACTAGCATTAAGAAAGAGGAATATTCACCTCTTATGGGATTATCTGAGTGGTTACAAGAATGCAAGGTTAAGACAAGTGCCTTTTCTCGTTACCAAACACCAAGGTGTTTTTATACGCAAAAAACGCTGGCAAGGAATCAGAAAAAAACTATTCTGAAATAGCCTTTGAAATAGGTTCTCCTATGGTTGCATTAGGAAAGGAAACTCCTAACATTGCAGAAATAGTTGCTGCAATATCTGTAATCTCTGTTCTTTCGACAGTCGATCCTTTATTAATCCCTTTGCCGTAAAACAAAAGAGGAACATGTGTATCATAGGAATAGCCTGAACCATGGGTTGTTCCTTTTCTACCTCTTGAGATGACTGCTGAATTTAACACCATCAAAACATCCCCGGAACGCTTCTGATGATATCCCAACTGCAGCATTCGCTCAACTCCATCTCCAAAGTAATTGGTATGAAGTGTTGAGGCAGAATATGCTTTATCAATATGCTCATAATTGATGACCTCGTTTACCAGTGCCTCCTGTACTTGGGTTAAGTCAAGACCCAATGCCTTTATCTTCTGATGGTTTAAAAAAATTTGAAAATTACCAACCGATTCGATCAATTCGTCAGTTTTGTACGTTCTGGTCATAAATTCATTTAGTCTGGTTCTTAAATCACGCATGCTCAAATAACCCGAAGTAATATTATTTGACTCTAAAAATGCAGGCACATGAACCGCGCCGTGATCTGATGTTAAAAAAACGGTGTACTCTCCTGGACCTACCCTTTGATCAAGGGCGTCCAACAATCGCGATATCTCTGCATCCAATCTGAGGTAGGTATCCTGAGTTTCTTTAGCATTCACCCCAAAATTATGACCAATATAATCCGTACTTGAAAAGCTCAACGCAAGCAGATCTGTGAAATCATCTGTTCCCAAAGCCTCTCCTTCCAGAGCAGCCAGAGCAAAATCGATTGTAATGCTGTTTCCAAATGGTGTGGTTTTGATCAGATCATAATTTCCGTTCTGCTTTCTTAAAGAAGCGAGATCGTAGGGAAAGCTTGCTGTTTCTTTTCCACTAAATCCTACTTCAAAGTCATTAAGGTCTGGGCCGCTCTCCGAATAACTGTCGATATCTTCAAGAGTATCCCACACCGTCATGTAACTATCAACCTTGCCCGAATCATTAAAGGACTTAACCCAATCCGGAAGCTCATCCATATAGTAACTACTACTTACCCAATGCCCCTGATCCTTGCCCTCAAACCAATAGGCCGCATCAGCTGAAAACCCGGCAGGAAGCACTGCACCGCGATCCTTTATAGCAATACCAATTACTTTACCCCTTTGTTGCGTATGCAGTTTAAGCTCGTCTGATAAGGTGTTAACCATCATCCTATTAGGTGAATTTTTACTATAGTCATCATCTGTTCCTACAGGTAGTATATCCTCATCACTAACACAATAAACCTCATCTTTGAGAACCTTATCATACCAATTATTGGAAATTATTCCATGGTATTTAGGTGTTGTCCCTGTATAGACAGAAGCGTGTCCGGGACCAGTATAGGTTGGTATGTAATTAAAATGATTGTTTTTACAATTAAATCCCTGATTGATCAAACGTTTAAAACCGCCTGCTCCAAACCTGTCGTAAAACCTGGTGAGATAATCGTACCTCATCTGATCTACTACAATTCCCACGACCAACTTTGGGTTAGATTTCAATTGTGTTGAATTACCTCTAACAGTTTCTCTAGTGTTATCGGTACAGGAGCTTACAACGAATAGTATTAATGAAAGAAAAATAAATGCTTTCCGTGTCATATCAAGCTTGTTTTGATGCCATCAAAATTACTCATTTTAACCTATCTTAGTTTAATTTACCATTAATAAACAGGGCTTTTTTTATACTTTAGCAATCGATAAACTCACTCATGAAGTACCTTCATAACATCGGTGTTTATTTCCTGATGATTAAAGACATGTTCCGCAAGCCTACAAAATGGCCGGTAATGAAGAACCTCATTTTAAATGATATTGATGACCTGATCATTAACTCTTTAGGAATTGTTTCCTTCATTTCCTTCTTCGTTGGAGGAGTTGTCGCCATACAAACATCTCTCAACATTAGCAATCCCCTGATACCAAAATATTTAGTAGGATTTGCCACAAGGCAATCTATTATTCTTGAATTTGCCCCAACCTTTATCTCCATTATTATGGCGGGAAAAGTGGGATCTTTTATCACGTCAAGTATTGGAACGATGAGAGTAACAGAGCAAATTGATGCGTTGGAAGTAATGGGAATTAATTCGCTGAACTATCTGGTGTTTCCAAAATTTATATCCTTATTGCTCTATCCCTTTATCATTTCTATAGCTATGTTCTTAGGAATCTTAGGAGGCTTAGTAGCTTGCGTTTACGGTGGTTATGGCACTTACGCAGATTATATACAGGGAGTGCAATTAGACTTCATTACATTCCACATGACCTATGCATTCATCAAGACCGCGGTATTTGCCTTCATTTTAGCTACTATTCCATCATTTTATGGTTATTATATGCGCGGTGGTGCCCTGGAAGTAGGCAAAGCCAGTACCACTTCTTTTGTCTGGACCAGTGTGGTCATTATTTTAGTTAATTATTTACTTACAAGTTTACTCCTGGGCTAATGATAGTTGTAGAAGATCTTCATAAATCCTTTGGTGACACTCATATTTTAAAGGGGATTAGTACTTCTTTTGAAAAAGGAAAAACCAATTTGGTTATTGGACAAAGTGGATCTGGAAAAACGGTCTTCCTCAAATGTCTGCTGGGACTTTACGATTATGAAAAAGGAAGTATTTCCTATGAAGGAAGAATACTTAGTCAATTATCCCCTAATGAAAAAAGAGATCTGAGAGCAGAAATTGGCATGGTCTTTCAGGGCAGTGCACTTTTTGATTCGATGACCATTGCAGAAAATGTGATGTTTCCCTTGCTCATGTTTACCAAGCAGAGTCGAAGCGAAATGGAAGATCGGGTAGATACTGTATTAAAGCGTGTGAATCTGGATGGCGCTCATCACAAAATGCCCAGTGAAGCTTCCGGGGGTATGCAAAAGCGTGTTGCAATAGCCAGAGCGATAGTGAACAATCCAAAATACTTGTTTTGTGATGAACCCAATTCGGGGTTGGATCCTAAAACAGCGATTGTGATAGATAATTTGATTCAGGAGATCACCATGGAATATAACATAACCACAGTAATTAATTCACACGACATGAATTCGGTTATGGAAATTGGTGAAAAAATTGTTTTTCTTAAGGATGGATTCAAGGAATGGGAAGGTTCCAAAGACACCATATTCAGAACTGATAATGAAGCCGTCACCAACTTTGTCTACTCATCAGAACTCTTTAAAAAAGTAAGAAAAATGTATTTAGACGACTACAGCTCATAAAATTATTTTTGGTGACTCACCACTAAATTCTCCATTTTGAGCTTGTATTTTAACCAGGCCTCGAGCTTCTCACTGTCTTCTTTAAAGTCTTTCCGTTTCATTTTATCACTCCAATTGACAACAACAACCGGGATGGTATCGGTTTTATCAAAATTAGTGGTCAATCGGTTGTAAAAGCTAAAGCTTTCGATATCGCTGTAATTGAGGCGCGCCTCTTCAGCAACTTCATTGAATGGGATTTCAAGTTTCTTATACCTATTCAGTTCCTGAGTCTGTTGTTCGAGAAGTTGTATTCTACCCGCCTTATCAACCAGTTCAATAGAATCCCGTATACGTAACTGCTCAATATATTTTAACTGGTCGGTCTGTGGATCCAGGTCCTGGTTCACAAATAGTTTTGCGTTCTCTAAAGCAGGATAGTCTTTCATGCGATTTTCAAGAATGGCGATGGTGCTTTCGTCCAGATCTTCAAGACCATAGGAGTTAATTTCAAGAATTTTAGTGTTTTGGTCAATGTACTTATAGACAGAATTACGTTCTAGATACTCCAAGTTCTGAACTTCAATCGCCGCAAGTTCCTTCTTAAAAAATTTTCTCGCATCTCTGTTGAAGTTACTTTCCCTCAAAACATCAACAAAGGTGTAAATTGCCGGTATCATAGCAATAATTGCTAATCCCGTTGCGACTCTTGAAATAAACCTTCTTCTTTTCGAATTGGCATACTTAAGCATTGGAAACTTCAAAATCTTAATAGTGATGAAGGTTGCAAGTGCAATAAAAATAGAGTTGATAGTAAACAGGTATAGAGCTCCGGAAGCAAACCGAATACCTACAAGGAAGTCTTCTTCTAACGCAACAGAAAGACCAAACCCAACCGTACAAAGCGGTGGCATAAGGGCAGTGGCGATGGCAACTCCAAAAATTACTGAGGCAATGGTTCCTTTCTTCGTTCGGGCTATTATCAAAGCGAGGCCGCCAAAAAAAGCGATTAAAACGTCTCTAATATCGGGCTTGGTTCTCGCCAGTAGCTCAGACGACTCTTCACTGAGTGGAAATAACCAAAAGAACAGAAAAGCCGTGAGGACACTCAGTACAATCATCACAGCGAAATTAATCAGGGACCTTTTGAGCGTATCGATATCATTGACTGCTACTGACAGACCTATCCCCAAAATTGGTCCCATGAGAGGCGAAATAAGCATCGCTCCAATGACCACCGCTGTAGAATCGGCATTTAATCCAATGGAGGCTACAAAAATGGAACAAATTAAAATCCATGCTGTTGCACCCTTAAAGGAGATATCTGCTTTAATCGCAGCCGTGGTCTGTTCGCGATCGGTATCGTGCCTAAAGTCCAAAAGCTCACTCAAAAAGTTTTTGACGTTAGTAAAGAGCCCCTTTGCATCTTCTTGTATGGCTTTTTTGGACTCGGCTACTTTTTTGTCCTGTAGCTCCTCTGGTGATTCCTCAGAGAAATTAAATTTATTTTCTTCCATTCAAATTAACTATAAGTGTCTCCAAACTTACTTTTTACGCCTTGTAATATTTGCTTGATGTCCTGTTCCTTCGCTTTAGGGAAAATAAGCAAAACCTCTTCTTTATCAACTACAATGTAATCAGTCAGTCCTTCTACGACCACTAATTTCCCTTTTTTACTTCGGATCATGTTGTCATGAGCATCCAACAAATAGGTACTGGAATTAACAATCGCGTTTTGGTGCCCATCTTTATCCAACTTGTCATAAAGACTTCCCCAGGTGCCAAGATCATTCCAGTCAAAGGTTGCCGAAATCACATAAACGTTTGTACTCGGCTCCATGATTGCGTAATCAACTGATATATTCTCTGCCTGAGGATAGTGGTCTGCAATAAAAGACTCTTCTTTTTCCGTATTATAGACGGCTTGACCTTTTAAAAACAGCTCATACAAATGAGGTTGTAACTGCTTAAAGGATTTGAGGATTTAGGAGGCGCTCCACATAAAGATTCCAGCATTCCACAAATAATTCCCCTGGGCAATAAATTCCTTCGCTGTTTGGTAATCGGGTTTTTCACGAAACTGTTGAACAGGCTTTATCAATTCATCAGACTGCTCCTTATCAAATTCTATATAGCCGTAACCAGTATTTGGAAAGGTAGGCCGAATTCCCAGAGTCATTAAGGCATCATTCGATTGACAGTATTTAAGAGCTGCTGTCACGTTCTCTGAAAATGCCTGCTCGTCCTCTATACAAT
>CAWZYX010000107.1:0-10358 GCA_963966315.1 uncultured Winogradskyella sp.
GGGATGTATTTGCTACGCATTATTCAAAATGGAAACTCCATAACTAAAAAACTGATTGTTGAATAGACAATCTCTCTAATTATTACTAAGGCACTTTGACAAAAAAGTGCCTTAATACTAAAACCTTGACTACGATGAGATTCGCTAAAAGCTTAGGTGGTTTTCTATTATTGGCCATTTCACTGATTTATTCCTGTGAAACTGATGATATCAAACCAGCGTTGAACTTAACCGCAGATAGCACAAATTTAAGTGAAGATAACGGTACAGTGGTTTTTACAGCCACTTTAAATTCAGAAGCCACAAAAACGGTTACTATTCCTATTAGCCTTGCCGGAAGTGCCACATTAAACTCAGACTACAGCGTAAGCTCTAATGAAATAGTAATTTCTTCGGGCGCAACTTCTGGAAATGTCACTTTTAATGGACTTCAGGATAATGAAATTGAAGGAACTGAAACTATAATTGTGGGTTTAGGTAATTCAAGTGACTTCCTTATATTGAATAACTCAGAAATTACAATTGAGGTTTTGGATGATGACTCGGATTCTGACGGTGATGGTGTATTAGATGCCGATGATGACTGCCCGGATGAACCTGGAGAAATAGAAAATAATGGGTGTCCATTTGTTGGGTTTATCATAAATGAAGTGCTGTACGACCCCCCTTCTGACTTACCTGGCGATGCCAATGGTGATGGTACCAGAAGTCCACTTGAGGATGAATTTATAGAATTCATTAACTCAGGACCAGAATTAGATCTGTCCGGATATACAATTTCTGATGCCGATGAAATAAGGCACGTATTTCCTGATGGTAGTATTTTACCTGTTAACGGTGTACTAGTTGTTTTTGGCGGAGGAACACCAACTGGAGACTTTGGTGGTGCATTAGTTCAAATAGCATCCTCAGGACAGTTGAACATGAGTAATGCTGGTGATTTGGTAACCCTCGCTGATCCAGAGGGCAATGCGGTGCTCACCTTCGATATTGAACCACTTTCTAACAATCCTGATGAATCCTACACAAGAAATCCGGATTTAACAGGTGAGTTTGTACAACATGCTGGTATCGATGAGGCAAATGGTGCATTGTTTTCACCAGGAACTCAATTGGACGGAACTACTTTCTAAAAACTAATTGAGCTTGGAGTATTTGGGACCTATATTATCTCTGTTTTTTGTTGTTATTACAGCAAGATTATTGTTGAGAAAATACAATCCTCATGCAGTATTATTATTTTCTGGTCTATCCATGTTGGTCATTTCTCTGATTTTAAATTTTAGTTTGCCCCCATTGAAAGAACCAACAGGTTTTGTTGGATTTGATCTTTTTAGATATATAAAAGAGTCCTTTAGTAAAACTAATGCAGGTGTTGGTTTAATGATAATGGCCATCGGTGGTTTTGTAGCTTATATAGATAAAATCGGTGCTTCCGATGCTCTCGTTTATGTAGCAATGAAACCTCTTGCTTTATTTAAAAGACAACCTTACTTAGCTGCATCAATGGTTATTCCAATTGGCCAAGTTTTATTTACTGCTATACCTTCGGCCGCCGGTTTGAGTCTTCTGCTAATGGCTTCCCTGTTTCCTATATTAGTGAATTTGGGCGTAAGTAGGCTTTCAGCAGTATCTGTTATTACAGCAACAACAGCTTTTGGGATGGGTCCAGCTTCTGCTATAACAGCGAGAGCTACAGAAATTGTTGGACTTGATACGATCATATTTTTTCTAAATTATCAGATCCCTCTGGTCTGGCCATTGAGTCTAATTATGATGGTGGTATACTATGTGGTGAATAAATATTACGACAAAAAAGAACACTTAGAGCGCATTGACGAAGACAAAACGAACAAAAAACCAACAGCGCCTCTCATATATGCCGTAATTCCTGTCCTACCTATACTTTTGTTGATTGTATTTTCAAAGATCTTCGATCTTTTCCCTGTTCCAATATCATTGGATACAACCACAGCCATGTTCATTAGCTTATTCGTTGCTATGCTGTTTGAATTATTTAGACTAAAAAATATTAAATCCGTTCTGAATTCGTTGGTTACTTTCTGGAATGGGATGGGCAATATTTTTAAAACTGTGGTAACCTTAATTATAACTGCAGATATCTTTGCCAAAGGCCTTATCAGTTTAGGATTTATAAGCGGTCTTATTGACTTAACACAGAATCTAGGATTAGGGGCAGTTGGTATAGGTGTGGTGATGACCCTTATGATTTTCCTGGCATCAATGCTTATGGGAAGTGGGAACGCCTCTTTTTTTGCATTCGGTCCTTTAGTGCCAAAACTCTCAAAATCACTAGGAGCTGAAACTGCCGATATTATTTTACCCATGCAGTTATCTGCTTCAATGGGTAGAACTGTTTCTCCTGTTGCGGGAGTCATCATTGCAACAGCAGAAATTGCAAAAGTCTCGACCATCGCTATTGTAAAACGAAATCTCATTCCCTTGTCCGTTGCTTTGATCATTATGCTTATCACCCATTTTATATAGTATGCTTAAACTCATTAAAAACACGGAATTATACAGTCCTGAACATAAAGGTCAAAATGACATCCTCGTAGCACATGATAAAATAGTGGCTATTGAGAAAGATTTGTCGCGCTTTGAGTCTGATGCCGATGTATACGATGCGCAGGGCAAGATCACTACTCCCGGGTTAATTGATCAGCATATACATGTCCTGGGCGCTGGTGGAAAAGACGGTTATGCCTCCATGACTCCAGAAGTAAATATGAGTGATTTGATTGCCTGCGGAACCACTACATTTTGCAGCTTGTTAGGAACTGATGGTACTGCGAGAAATATTAGGAGTCTTTATGCAAAAGTCAAGGCTCTGGATCAGGAAGGGCTTTCTGGATATATGTTTAGTGGCTACTACGGTATGGATACGGTTACCATCACCAACAGCATCCAGGGGGATATGATTTTTATTGACAAAGTGCTTGGTGTAAAGATTGCAATAAGCGATATACGATCCTCTTATCCAACGGCAACCGATCTGGTTCGAAAATTGAGGGATATTAGGGTTGGTGGAATGATTGGTAATAAAAAAGGGATTTTGCACATTCATTTGGGGAACCTACAAAGTAAGATGGATTTACTTTTTGAACTGGTGAAGACGTATCACTTTCCCATCGAGCATATTTCTCCCACTCATGTTGGACGCACCAAAGAATTATTTGATGAAGCTATCGCTTTTGCAAAACTTGGTGGTATGATTGATATCACAACGGGCGCATCAAAATATACAGACCCCTATAAGTCTGTGCTTTATGCATTGGACCAAGGCGTCACCATAGATAAAATGACTTTTAGTACCGATGGGCATGCAGGCTTGACCAAATTTGATGAAGCAGGCAATGCCATTGGAGTTAAAGTAGCCCCAGTAAACACAAATTTAGAACAGGTTCAGGCACTCATAAAACATGGCGGATTACAAATAGAGGACGCGTTTAGGTTAAACACAACAAATCCAGCTAAGAACCTAGGTTTGAAACGCAAGGGTAAAATTGAGGTAGGGTATGATGCTGATATATGTTGCTTTGATAATGAACTCGAATTAAGTGATGTATTTGCTAAAGGGCAACAGATGATGAAGAATAAATCAATTTTAGTAAAGGGAAAATTTGAATTATAGGCATAGTAATATGAAAATGAATGCTTTTAAAATTATTCTCAGCATATTGGCTATTATGAGCTTTTCAAATCAATTTGCTCAGAATACAAGGTTGAGCTCATATACATTTGGTGAGGGTTATAATTTCTCGAACGCTAATGGTAGCACCTTTAGGATACAAGGGTATATCCAACCATCAATGGATACAGAAATTTACGAAGACTCAGACGAACCGAGTGCCACCAGATTTAGGATGCGTCGCTTGCGTCTGCGTTTTTCAGGACAATCTGCAAATGAGCGTTTCGGATACCGACTACAAGTGGATCTGGCCGGCCAAGATGAAGCGCAAAGAGAGGGTGACGTTACAGATGCACGAAACTACCTTTTAGATGCTTACATCTCTTATAAAGTAACCAGAAGAATCGAACTCATTTTTGGTCAGCGTGCAACCTATACAGATAACAGAGAGTTGTTTATGAATTCAAACTCTCTTCAACTTCCGGAGAGAAGTCGACTAACATCTGCTTTTGCGAGTATCAGGGAATTTGGCTTATTTGCAAAAGGGACATTTAGAACTGGGGGAGGTACTTACCTGAAGCCATATGTTACCATTACAAATGGTGATGGCGCTAATGTATTTGGAAATGATAGAGGCGGTCTTAAATATGGTGCACGTTTAGATTTTCTTCCCTTTGGTTTGTTCACCAATTTTGGTCAGTTTAGACAAGCGGATGTTGTAAGAGAATTAACTCCAAAACTTGTTATCGGTGTAACTGGAAACTATAATGATGGTATCACAAGTAGACGAGGACGTAATAGCGGGAGCATTTATTACTTAAATGATATCAACGGAAATGGTGTGTTAGATAAAGGCGAAGAGCGCTTACCTGACTATGCTAAATTTGGCATAGACTTCCTCTTCAAATATAAAGGTTTTTCAGTGTTGGGAGAATATCATAAAAGTTTTGTGACGGATATTGCCAGCGACATTAATTTAAGAAATGACATTTACGGCGATGATATAGATGTACTGACAGACAGATTCAGAGGTCGTGTGAATCCCACCTCAGATGAGTTTAGAGATTACACACCTCAGGAATACGTCCAAAGACAGTTAATGCTTGGAGAGGCCTATAATATTCAGGCAGGATACCTGTTTAAAAACGGTTTCTCTATAGATGCCCGGTACACCCACCTCAATGCAGATACTCAGTCTTTTCTTAACAATGCAACGTTTTTTAACAGACCAGATTATTATACCATTGGTGTCAGCAAATATCTGTCTCGAAGTTATGGTGCAAAAATCCAGGCTTCTTACACCTGGATAAATGCAGGTGAGTTTGGTATTTTCGACAATAATGGCAATACCTTACCTAGTGGAGAACAATTATTGAGACTAATCTTAACCGTATCCTTTTAAGATGAAAAGCTTACCATATATAATTTGTTTGATATTGAGCACAACAACTTTTGGCCAATTATTAAACCCACAATCGAAAATAATTACTGATACTTTTTTTTCAGATAGTGAAGAGGTATTAAATACGACACCAGCACTTCAAAAGAAGAAAGGATTTACCGATTATGAGGAATTAATTTCATTCTTAAAGAATTTAGTTAGCACACATCCAGATAAAATAACCCTTACATTCATAGGAAAAAGCCAAAAAGGACGGGATATTCCAATGGTTAATCTCCATAGTTCAAACGGCAAGGACAAGATAAAAGTCTGGATGCAAGGTGGACTACACGGTAACGAGCCTGCAAGTTCAGAAGCCATGCTCTATTTAATGGACCGCTTATTAAATGACAGTTCATACACTCCCCTGTTAGAAAGCATTGATCTATCCATCGTCCCTATGGCCAACATCGATGGCTATTTAAAAAATAATCGCTATGCCGCTAATGGTTTGGATCTAAACAGAGACCACACCAAACTTATGGCAATAGAAAGCATTGCACTGAAACAGGCATATTCAGACTTTAATCCAGACGTTTCTGTAGATTTTCACGAATACAGACCCTACAGAAGAGATTTTGCACGAATGGGAGATTTTGGAGTTACGAACAAATATGATGTTATGTTTCTATACAGTAGCAACCTCAATATTCCCGAAAATTTAAGAACGCTCACAAAAACATTATTTATTGATAATGCGTCAAAAAGCCTGGATCAATTTAATTACAGACATCATCCTTATTTTTCAACAACTAAAATTGAAGGTGAAATTCAAATCAACCAAGGATCTATAAGTTCAAGATCTTTTGCTACCAATACAGCCTTAACAAATACAGTTTCTGCCCTTATTGAAATAAGAGGTGTTGGTATAGGTAAAACTTCTTTTAAAAGAAGAATACATTCCGGATTTTTAATTGCACTTTCCTTTCTGAAAACGGCTTCTGAAAATAGAACCCGCATTAAAGAGGAGATTGAAATTGCGAACAAAAAGCAGAATGATGTTGTTGTAGAGTATAAACGAGGAATATACGAGGAAGATATTTCATTTATAGATATAGAAAGCAACGATTACGTCGAGTTAAATCTAACTGTAAGAGACGCCGAAAAATCTAGCTCAACCTTAAAAAGAAAAAGACCTAAAGCCTACATTATTGATGCTGATCAAAGAGAAGTAATTAATAAGTTAAGCATCCTTGGGGTGGAGATTGAGTTTCTGGACAATGAACACACGTATGATGTAGAAACCTACTTTATTGATGATTACGGCTCTAAACCCATTAAATACGAAAAAATGAAACTACAGATTGTTAGTGTAGATATCAAGCAAAAAGAGATCACTTTTCCAAAAGGTACTGCTTTAGTATTTATGGACCAACACAAAGCTAATTTAATACCGGAACTACTGGAACCTGAGGCTCCAAATAGCTTGGTTAGTTTTGGGATTATCAAAACTGAAAAAGGAGATACTTTACCTGTATACAGATTACTTAAAAAAGAGCAATAAACTAAATCGATATGAAACGATTACAATACATAAAAAACTTCCATTTAATATTATTTATTTGTTGTTTTGGATTTGCTAGCATCGGAACTGCCCAACAAGAATATGAGGAACAAGACCCTGGCGCGGAAACAGAACTAGCCAAGAATAGAGCTAACTACAAATTGGGTAGCGGATTGAACTTTTCCTTTAACGAAGGTGCCTATCGATTTGGCGTTTCAGGTTTTATCCAGCCCGGTTTTTTAAATGAACGCACCAAAGGATTAGACGATATTAATCAATTTCGATCTAAGCGCACTTTTCTTCAGTTCGACGGTAGAGCATTAAAAGAAAAAGTCTCTTTCTTTGTTCAATTAGATTTTAGTCTATCTAATCCACTGATGGACGCCTGGTTAGCTTATGAACCCATTGACCAAGTCAAAATCAGCTTCGGCCAGAAACAGACCTTCGTCAATAATCGCGAGATGTTCTATCGCGAGGATCGATTGCAATTTGTTAATAGAAGTTTCTTGAGCCAAAATCTATCTGAAACAGGTCGTGAGTTCGGTGTATTTGTTGAATCTAATTTTGAATTTGGAGGTATTGGCATTGCTCCTATGGCAGCTTTAACTTCGGGTGATGGACGTAATTCCTTTGGAGAAGACTCTCGAGATTCAGATATCGGTGGTTTAAAACTGGGTGGACGGTTAGATATTTATCCATTAGGTTACTTTAGTCCTGGTAATGAACTTACAAGTGTGGATTTGGAAAGAGAGGACAAATTGAAGTTTGTAGTTGGTATAGCCGGTAGTCAAAATTATGGTGCCAGTGGGCCTACAGGAGAGGGCCATGGTGATTTTTTCCTGTATGATGCCGATGGGAACGACAATTTACCTGATTACGCTCAGCTCTATGTTGATTTACTTGCAAAGTATAAGGGTTTTTCATTTTTGGCCGAATATGCTAACGCATCTGCAAGCGGTATTGATGAAGTTTATTTAGATGAAAATGCCAACAACATACTTGCTCCGGGACAAATAAGTGAATTCCTCGCTCTTGGTGACAGCTACAATTTTCAAATAGGTTATGTTACTAAAAATGGTTATAGTTTTGACTTTAGCTACAATTCCACTACTCCTGAATTTGAGAACAGTATGTCAATCCTTAATGATTTTAATGCCACTACATTTGGATTCACAAAATACTTTTATGGAAACAGTCTTAAATTGCAAGCTTCTTATAGCATAATCAATCCATCAGTTGGAGAAAATACGAATCAATTTGAACTGATATTTCAAATCGCGTTGTAATGCATAAACTGGAGTTTTCAATTCTTATTCTATTTTGTTATCAACTGGTTATGGGACAGAATTTGTCTGAGAATTCCACTGGATCCTTCACATTTACCCCTCAGGAACCTTTGAACAGGCCGCTTATTGAGGTTTTTTATCATATCCCTGAAGGCGATATAACCAGCATGCCAATCCTTATGTCCTTCCACGGAGCAGACAGAGATGGTGCCAATTATCGAGATTTTTGGATAAATATGGCTAATGCAAATGGCTTCATGGTCTTTGCGCCTGAATTTTCATCTGATAATTATCCTGGCCTAGGTGATAACTATATCATGTCTAATATTTTTGATGATGGTGATAATCCAAGTCCAGAAACATATAATGATCCGACTGAATGGACCTGTTCAGTTTTAGATCCGTTATTTGAATATGTAAAATCTGATTTTTCAGGAACACAGGTCGCCTATAGTGCATGGGGACACTCAGCGGGGGCACAGTTTTTACACCGCCTTTTTATGTATTTACCAAATACGAAAATAAATGTTGCCATTTGCTCAAATGCAGGTTGGTATACGGTACCCGAGAATACAGTGTCCTACCCTTACGGCTTACTTCATGGTCAACTGCTCGATTCTGATTTGATACATGCTTTTTCCAACAAACTCATTGTTCATCTTGGGGAAGAAGATACTATACCGAGTAGCGCTCCAGGGGGACCGAGAGATAATCCGACTGTAAATGATCAACAAGGCTTACATCGACTAGAACGTGGACAATACTTTTTTAATACTAGCCAGTCTATTGCCCAAAATTTAAGTGTTCTTTTTAACTGGGAAAAACATGAAGTATCGGGAGTGGGTCATGACCCGCAATTAATGGCCAATGACGCTTTACAATATTTATTGCCCTTTTTGTTATCAACTGATACGGCGAATCAGAACTATTTTCAATTATATCCAAATCCAACTAATGGCAGATTGATTTATATAACTACTCCTAATGAGGATATAATTACTTTTGAAATATTCAATATGCTAGGCGAGCAGTTGAAAAAAGCTTCTGTGCGACCTAACACAGAACTTGATGTATCGATATTGAAATCTGGTGTTTACATACTCAAGCTAGAACAGAAGAATTGTCAAATCACAAAAAAAATAGTTATAAATTAAATAGTTATTTATCTTTATTTTGGGTATTGATTACCATGCCAATTAAGTCTGATTCTTTACTTTTGATGTGTGGATTTATCCGGTAACTTATTCAATATTTCGTCGGACTCAGATTTTGAGAAGACGATGATTGAGGTTTTTAATCAACAATTTAAAAACAATCTTATTTACAGGTCATTTTGTGATTTATTATATCTAAGCCCTTCAGACATCCACCAAATTGAAGACATACCCTTTCTTCCCATTTCCTTCTTCAAAAACAAAAAAGTGATCTCCGGAAATAAGAGCACGGAAATAATATTCAGTAGTTCAGGAACCACAGGGTCAAGCACGAGCAGACATCATGTTTCAGATTTAAGCATTTATGAACAAAGCTTCTTAAAAGCTTTCCAACATTTTTATGGGGCCCCGGAAGATTATGTCATTCTAGGCTTACTGCCCAGCTATCTTGAACGTGAGGATTCTTCCCTCGTTTACATGGTGGATACCTTCATAAGAAAGAGCCAGCACCCCAAAAGCGGATTCTATTTATTCAATCATGAAGAGCTCCATGAGACTCTTATCGAACTTGAAGCCTCTCAAACAAAAACGCTACTGATTGGGGTTTCTTTTGCCCTGCTCGACTTCATTGAAAAATTCCCTCAACAATTAAAGCACACCATTGTCATGGAAACCGGAGGGATGAAAGGTCGGCGTAAAGAACTGATAAGAGAAGATCTGCATTCAATCCTCTGTGAGGGTTTTGGTGTAACACAAATTCACAGTGAATACGGCATGACCGAACTTTTGAGCCAGGCCTATTCCAAAGGAGATGGTATTTTTCATTGTCCGCCCTGGATGAAAGTATTAACCAGAGAAATGGAAGACCCTTTGAGCATCCAGAAAACTAATAAAACTGGCGGGCTAAACATTATTGATTTGGCCAATATTCATTCCTGCAGCTTTATTGCCACACAGGACTTAGGCAAGGTTCATGAGGATGGAAGTTTTGAAGTATTAGGCCGCTTTGATGATTCAGACATTCGTGGTTGTAACCTGATGGCCCTGTAGTAACAGATGCTTCATACATCTGATGAGATCGATTGAAACACGCGTTCTTTTTATCGCTTTTAAACTGCCTTGATGATGTAGGTATTGCGTTTTCCTTTGTTCAGCACCACATATTTTCCATTGATCAGGTCTTTACGAGTCAGCATATAGTCGTCCTTAACTTTATTTTTGTTAACGCTCACTGAATTCTCTTTAAGAGCTCGGCGGGCTTCTCCGTTTGATTTTTAAAATTGGGTTTTAGCCGTTAAAGCGGCCATCATATCCACGCCCC
>CAWZYX010000108.1:0-10271 GCA_963966315.1 uncultured Winogradskyella sp.
AACTGCTACCTGCTTGCCGTCGTCAACCGCCTTAAAAGCGGCACGTATGGCCACCTCTGTTTTCCCGAAACCAACATCGCCACAAACGAGTCGGTCCATTGGACGCTCACTTTCCATATCTGCCTTTATATCATTGGTGGATGCGGTTTGGTCGGGTGTGTCTTCGTACACAAAGGAGGCTTCCAGCTCGTGCTGTAAGAAACTGTCTGGTGCGTACCGAAACCCTTTGCGCATGCGACGCTTGGCATAAAGTTTAATGAGGTTAAAGGCAATTTCCTTAACCCTCTTTTTCGTTTTTTGTTTGAGGGTTTTCCAGGCCTTGCTCCCCAGTTTATAGATCTTGGGCGGTTTTCCATCTTTTCCGTTAAACTTACTTATTTTATGAAGGGAGTGAATACTCAGATAAAGGATATCGCGCTCACCGTAAATAAGTTTGATGGCTTCCTGTTTTTTGCCTTCGACATCGATCTTTTGAAGTCCCCCAAAAGTGCCTATACCGTGATCGATATGCGTGACATAATCCCCTATCTCCAATTTGGTTAGCTCTTTCAGGGTAATGGCCTGTTTTTTCGCGTATCCGTTTTTCAGGTGAAACTTATGGTAGCGCTCAAAGATTTGATGGTCGGTGTAGAGGGCTAGTTTCTGATCGTGATCTGTAAATCCCTGATGGAGCGAAAGAACCAGAGTCCGGTAATGTACTTCCTGATCCTGATCGTCAAAAATATCGTGAAATCGTTGCGCCTGCTGTTCGCTCACACAGGCTATGTAATTCACATATCCTTTCTCGTACAATTCATTCAGATGCTCAATAAGCAAGGGAAATTGTTTGTTAAATGATGGCTGAGGACTTGTATTGAAACCAATACTGTGGTCGCTGAAAATTGCGGAAGTTCCGCATTCTATTAAGTTGAAGGCAGTGAGTTGCTCTTTGAAATAGGCCGAATTACAAAATAAGTTTTCTGGTGCCATTTGTTTTACGGTGGAGTCCAACTTAGCAAAGGCTTCTTCTGCCTTTCCATAAAGGCTATCCAGTTTGTCAAATAACAGGGAAGCGTTTTTCACCCACACTACAGATTGTGAGCTAATGTAATCCAGAAAGCTCTCTCGTTGTTCTGCAAGCTGCTTGTCTGCAACATTTGGTATGATTTGTACCTTGTTCACAGCGCCGGTAGATAGTTGGGTCTCAACGTCAAAGGTTCTGATGCTCTCCACCTCATTTCCAAAGAATTCAATTCGGTAGGGTTCGTCATGTGAAAATGAAAAGACATCCACCAGTCCTCCACGTACCGAAAAATCACCAGGCTCAGTGACAAAATCGACACGGTTGAATTTATATTCAAACAGGATTTCATTCACAAACTCAATGCTTAGCTGGTTGCCAAGCTTTATTTTGAGAGTGTTTTTAATGAGTTCCTTTTTGGTGACCACCTTTTCGAAAAGCGCTTCCGGATAGGTCACAATGACCGATGGTTTTTTGCGCGAATTGATCCGGTTGAGGACCTCTGCTCTCAGAAGGACGTTCGCATTATTGGTCTCTTCTATTTGATAGGGTCTGCGGTAGCTTGCCGGATAAAACAGCACATCCGTATCGTTGATCAGCTCTTCAAGGTCGTTCAGGAAATAGGCGGCCTCTTCCTTATCGTCAAAGCAAATAAGGAAAGGAAACTGCCCCTGTGTAAAACTGCTTGTAATCGCCATGGATAGTGCCGATCCGGTTAGGCCTTTTAACTGAACATTTAAAGGAGTGTTAGCTGTTTTTGTTTGGGAATCGGACATAAGTGTCCGCAGATTTTGCATTGGCAAAGTCTGTGCAAAATTCTCGAGAAGCAGTGTTTTGCTCAAAAGAAACTAAATAAGGCTGCAAATATAAAAGATTTACTTCGTTTCTGAAGATGCACAGAGTGTTTAGAATAACAATTGGAAAGTCCTTCTGAATCCGGGTAGCGATTGTCGTCTGCTACAATGACTTAGAGAGAAGATGAGGGCCAAGCATTTAACACTCATCAATGATCTTATGAGAAGATCCCGTCATCTGGTTTGAGACTTTCTCATAAACTCTTCGGCTTTTTCAACCATGTTTTTGCTACCGCAAATAAACGGAACCCGCTCGTGCAGCTCGGTGGGCTCGATCTCCATAATGCGCTTGAAGCCGTCGCTGGCCTTGCCGTCTGCCTGTTCTGCCAGAAAGGCCATTGGATTGCATTCGTAGAGCAGTCGCAGTTTTCCCTTTTCGTTCTGTGAGCTTTTAGGATACATGTAAATACCTCCTTTGATCATGTTTCTGTGAAAATCAGAGACCAGAGACCCAATGTATCGAGAGGTATAAGGTCGATCGCCTTCTTCCATCTGGCAGTATTTAATATAGTCTTTAATACCTTGAGGGAAGTGAATATAATTGCCTTCGTTCACCGAATAGATCCTTCCATTTTCAGGGAAACGCATATTGGGATGAGAGAGGTAAAATGACCCGATCGCTGGGTTTAAGGTGAAGCCATTCACGCCATCGCCAGTGGTGTATACCAGCATTGTGGAGGTACCATAAATAACGTAACCGGCAGCAACCTGCTGATCGCCTCTTTGCAAAAAGTCCTCAATGGTTACAGGTGTCCCCACAGGGGTTACTCTCCTGTAGACCGAAAAAATAGTTCCGACCGATACATTCACATCTATATTGGAGCTACCATCAAGTGGGTCTATGAGTACCACGTATTTGTTCTGGTGGTTCTTATCCTGGCTGTTAATGGAGATAAAGTCGTCTTCCTCCTCACTGGCAATGCCACAGACAATATTTCTATTGGTCATGGTCTGGATGAACTTCGTATTGGCGTATACATCGAGTTTCTGCTGATCTTCGCCCTGAATATTCGTATCGCCAACCGCACCAATAATATCCACCAGACCAGCCTTGTTCACTTCGTGGTTGACCACTTTAGCGGCCAGTCGTATAGAGTTGATCAATCGGGATAATTCACCCGAGGTGTATTTAAATGAAGCCTGATTTTCAATGATAAATTCACCTAAGGTTTGGTTGGTATGAGACATCTTTTGGTTATTTACTGACAAATATCGCATATTTTGATGTACTACAACGTTTTCGTAAAATAAATAAATTGTTATCTACGTCTACTTTAAACTATATTTGAGCTTCACTCAAAAAGATATGATTCAAATAAGAAGGGCGGGTATCGACGATATGGCACAGGTACATCGGTTGATACAGGAACTGGCAGCATTTGAAAAGCAACCCGAGGCAGTAGAGCTTACTGTTGATGATCTGAAGGATGATGGTTTTGGCTCTCACCCGCGGTTTACCTGCTTCCTTGCCACAGATGGATCGGAAGTGATAGGGATGGCTTTGGTGTATGATCGGTATTCGACCTGGAAGGGACCTGCCGTTCATTTGGAGGACCTGATTGTTCGCCAGGATCGCAGGCAGCAAGGAATAGGTACCCTATTGCTCGATCAGGTGGTAGCCTATGCCAAAGAACGCGGGGTAAAGCGTTTGGGCTGGGAGGTGCTGGACTGGAATACCAGTGCCATTAAGTTTTACGAATCAAAGGGTGCTAAGGTGCTTCAGGAATGGAGAGTGGTTCAAATGGATACCGCAGCGCTGGCCAAATACGAAAAAGTCAAATGAGGATTTGTAAATTTGGAGGAGCATCCGTTAAGGATGCCAATGGGGTTAAAAACCTTGTTCATGTTTTGCAGAAAACGGGGGTTGAGGAGACCCTCATCGTCGTTTCGGCTATGGGAAAAACCACAAATGCCCTCGAAAAGGTGGTGGACAGCTATTTTAACAAGCCAACGGAGCTCGAATCGAGCATTCATAAGGTCTGGATTTTTCACAAAGCCATTTTGTCTGAGCTATTTGAAAACGAGCGGCATGTGGTATACCAAAGAGTCAAAACGTTTTTTACAGAACTTAAGGAAGTTCTTTCCAAGAATAAATCGCCCGACTATAATTTCGTGTATGACCAGGTGATTGGGTTTGGAGAAATGGTCTCCAGCAGCATTGTGAGCAGCTATCTAAAGGGGCAAGGTTTTCCTAATACATGGCTCGATGTCCGCGATTTTATAAAAACAGACAGTTACTACAGACGTGCTAACGTAGATTGGGAGCTCACTCATAGCCGGATCACCTCCGGAGTATCTACATCTGTTCTCAATATCACTCAGGGTTTTCTGGGAAGCGACGCTCATAACTTCACTACCACCTTAGGGCGTGAAGGGAGTGATTATACCGCCGCTATTTTCGGTTATTGCCTCAATGCAGAAAGTGTTACCATCTGGAAGGATGTCCCGGGTGTTCTCAATGCAGATCCAAGGTATTTCAAAAATGCACAGTTGCTGAAACAGATCTCTTACACCGAAGCTATAGAACTTGCCTTTTACGGCGCTTCGGTAATTCACCCCAAAACTCTTCAGCCTCTGCAACGAAAGGAAATCCCTCTGTATGTAAAATCCTTTAAGGAACCGGATACGGAAGGAACCAAGGTTGGTAAGGGAGTGGCCCTGCAGCCGGAGGTCCCTTGTTTTATTCTGAAAAGGAATCAAATACTCATTTCATTATCATCACTGGATTTCTCCTACATTGTTGAAGAAAATATCTCTGATATTTTTAATTTGCTGCATCATTATAAAATGAAGGTGGACGTCATTCAAAACTCGGCAATTAGCTTCTCGGTATGCGTTGATAATGCTTATGACAATCTTGAACGCCTGCTGCAGCATTTAAAAGCGAAGTTTAAGGTCACGAGTTATAATAATGTTGATCTGTACACCGTAAGGCATTATGACGAGATGGCGATAGAACAGATCGAAGAAGGAAAAAATGTATTGTTAAAACAGCTTACGCCCAATACGGTGCAGATTGTGGCTAATTAACATTTATTACTTTTGTCTTTATGAGTAATTCAGAACAGGTAGGCTTAGTCAGTGCCAAGGAGGTGGCAAAAGCCGTTAAGGCCGATCATTACGGTCTTTTCGGTACTTTATTTGGCTGGAGCCTGATGAAACTCCTTAAAATATCCACTCTCAACAGGATCTATACGCGAAACCGGCACTTGGAAGATCTGGAGTTTTTAGATGCTATTCTAAATGAATTTCAGATCAAATTTGAAATACCCGAGGAGGACTTAAACCGCCTGCCAAAGGACGGGGCCTACATCACCATTTCGAACCATCCCCTGGGCGGTATTGATGGCATCCTGTTGCTGAAGCTCATGCTGGAAAAGCGCGAGGATTTTAAGATCATTGCCAATTTTTTACTGCATCGAATAGAGCCTTTAAAGCCTTACATTATGCCAGTAAATCCCTTCGATGATCGCAAGGATGTAAAAAGCAGTATCAGCGGTTTTAAAAATGCCATCCTTCATTTAAAGAACGGGCATCCACTGGGTATCTTTCCGGCCGGTGAGGTCTCTACCTACAGAGACGGTAAACTGATGGTAGACAAGCCATGGGAAGAAGCAGCTATGAAACTCATTAAAAAGGCTGAGGTTCCTGTGGTACCAATATATTTTCATGCAAAGAACAGTAAACTCTTCTACCGCCTTTCCAAAATCAGCGATACCTTGAGAACAGCTAAGCTGCCATCCGAATTACTTACCCAAAAGCGACGTGTTATTAAAGTAAGGATAGGAAGACCAATACCAGTGAGCGATCAAAAGGAATTCACAGATCTAGCCGGGTTTTCTGAGTTTTTGAGACGAAAAACCTATATGCTTTCCAACGCCTATGAGGATAGGCCTAAAATACTGGACAAGGTACAGTCCACCTTAAAAGCTCCCAAACCACCCAAAAGCATTGTGGGACAGATCAATCCAAGCCTCATGGTTCAGGAGGTGGAGGCTTTGAAGGCCAGTGACCTGAGGCTCTTAAAGAGCAAGAATTATGAAGTGTTTTTAGCACCTGCCAGCGACATTCCCCATGTATTGCAGGAGATTGGCAGATTAAGAGAGATCACCTTTAGAGAGGTTGGGGAAGGTACCAATGAGGCTATCGACCTGGATACCTTTGATACCTATTACCACCACATGTTTCTGTGGGACGATGATGCCAAACTCATCGTAGGTGCCTACCGTATGGGTCTAGGCTCACAGATATTCGCGCGCTACGGGATCGATGGGTTCTATCTTCAGGACCTCTTTCGCTTTGAACCGGAACTGTACAAAATGATGAGCCAGAGCATTGAGATGGGCAGGGCCTTCATCATCAAGGAATACCAGCAAAAACCGATGCCATTGTTTTTGTTGTGGAAGGGGATTGTGCATACCACCCTTCGCTACCCGGAGCACAAGTACCTTATCGGAGGAGTGAGTATCAGTAACCAGTTCTCAAACTTCTCCAAAAGTCTCATGATCGAATTCATGAAGTCACATTACTACGACCCTTATGTCGCGCAGTATGTGCACCCTAAAAAAGAGTTCAAGGTAAAACTCAAAGATGCCGACAAGGATTTTGTCTTTGATGCCACTGAGGCAGACCTCAACAAATTCGATAAGATCATCGATGAGGTGGAGCCGGGCGCTCTGCGTCTTCCTGTACTTTTAAAAAAGTACATCAAACAGAACGCAAAACTGGTGGCCTTTAATGTAGATCCCTTGTTCAATAACTCTGTCGATGGTCTCATGTACATAAAAATTGCCGATTTACCGGAGAGTACCGTTCGGCCGGTGATGGAAGAGTTTCAGGCCGAGCTGGAGCGCAAATTCATGGATAACCATGATGAGTAGGGGGCTTTATGTCCTTTTTTTCGGGCTCTCTCTTTCTGTGTTCGCACAAACCATTGAGGGCCGTATTACAGATGCAGTGACCAAAAGCCCTATAGAGAGTGCAGCAATCTATTTTGATAATACGACCCGCGGGACTACAACCAATGCGCAGGGATACTTCAGGCTCGACTACGATGAGGCCATTCAATCCGATCTGGTGATCTCCTACCTGGGCTATGAGAAGGTTTATCTGTCTGACTACCGAAAAAGGAAGCACGTAGCAATTGAATTGACCGAATCGGCTGATGCTCTGGAAACAGTATACCTCGATTACGATGATGGACTAACGCGGGAACAAAAATTAAAGCTGTTTCGACAGGAGTTTCTTGGACAATCCAAATTTGGTGCATCCTGTACCATCGTTAATGAAGAAGACCTCATCCTGAGATATAACGCAAGGGAAAAGTCATTAAGTGCCAGTGCTTATGTACCGGTGGAAGTGATCAACAAGGCTCTGGGCTATCGTATAAGGTATGATATCAAAGAGTTTGAAGCAGTTTTCAGATACCTGAATCCGCAAACCGGGGATAGCAATCTGCATTCTGTGATGTACCAGGGAACCTCGTACTACGAGGAGCTGGAAGAACGTTTGAGGAAGCGAACCACAAAGAACAGGCGCAAGGCTTATTTGGGGTCTGTTCAGCATTTCATGAGGGCCTTATATCACCGGAAACTGGAAGACCAGCAGTTTGAGATATACGTAAAGGGGTTCAAGCGCGATCCCTGGCGCTACTTCACTATTAGCACTGTAGAAGATTCTCCCTTTAAAAAAGTGACCCTCAGCCAAAAAGTGAGCATCCTTTTTGAAAAAGAACAGCAGTCGGAACTGCAATTGAACGTTCCTCTTTTTTATGTGGATGCCTACGGGAATCACAGCCCCATTCAGGGGGTTCTATTCTCCGGATATATGGGATTTCAGCGCGTAGGAGACATCCTCCCATCAGATTATCAACCCTAGAGTGTGTAATCCCCTTTTCCCTAAAGGCCTATAAGGCTCTGAACCAATCCTGAAATTGATTGCCCAGGACAAAGGTTGGCTTCAGCTGACCGCTAAAGGCACTCATCAGGCTCATGAGCCAGGCGATGAACAAGACCACTCCGGCAATAACGTTGACAACCGGGATCCAGGAACACACAATGGCTACAATGATAAGGCCCAGTACCTGTCTAATGTAAAAGGATCCCATTAGCGTTTTATGACTCCCGTTCATAACAACAGCGATGATCCAGCCGATGATGGTCAGGTGGGCAATAATAGCAACATTTTTCCCATCTCTGAATACCTGCTGAGCGTCTTCGGTAAATTCTTCTGCCGCCTGTTTGGCATCTTCAGCAAACTCAGAGGCCTTCTCTTTCGCCTCTTCGGTGAACCTGCTGATCTTTTCCTTTGCCTCACCGGCCATGCCACTTGCCTTGTCCTTTGCTTTTTTGGCACCTTCTTTAGCATCCCCTAACAAATCGTCAAGGTCGTCTTTTAGATTTTTGTTGTCTTCCGTCATGATTGATTTTTTTTAGATTGAAATAAAATTAAGATTTTCTTGATTTATTTAAAGGCCTGGTCCACAGGTTCCCACAGTTCTATTTTATTGTTTTCATTGTCCAGGACCCAGGCAAACTTCCCATACTCATAAGTCTCCATCTGCCCTACAATTGTTACACCTTCTTTTTGGAGTTGCTCAAGTAATCTTTCCAGATCTGCCACTCTGTAGTTAAACATAAAGTCCTTGGAGGAGGGCCGGAAGTAGTTGGTATCCTCCTTAAATGGGCTCCATTGGGTGCTGCAATCCTTTCCCTGGGAATCTTTCCACCAGAAGGTGCAGCCATAATCATCTGTGTTAAACCCCAGATGCTTCCGATACCATTCTTTACTGGCCTTAGGGTCTTTTGTTTTAAAGAAGAGCCCTCCTATGCCGGTGACGCATTGTTTCATAATGTTTTATCTTTTAATACCGTTTTCATAAGTAGCGATCCACTGGTCTACCGATAGTTTGGTACAGAGCTCAGCAATGAGCTCGTAGGGGATCTCATCCAGCTTTTTAAAGCGTATACAGCTTTTTCCCATATCCAGTTTTCTGCGGCAGTGCATAGGGTAGCTCTTCACAAACCAGTCGTGCAGCTCAGGCTTGGCATAGATGCCGCTATGGTAGAGGTTGATGGAGTTTTTCTGAGAGGCAAAACTCATGAAGGGTAGTGGTTCTTTTGGATTGCAATGGTAGCCCTCCGGATACCTGCTGTGAGGCACGTAATAACCAATCATACCATACTGTATTCCCTCTTCAAAACCTTCAGGGAGGTGCTCATTGATCACCTGACGCAATTTGTTCATGGCGCCCTGTCGTTCCTGAGGGACCTGATCGATGTACTCTTCAGGAGAGGATGCTTTGTAGTTCATAATCTTAGTTTTTTTTCTGGAGGATCAATGCCGAAATCAGGGAGATAATGAACCCTATGATGACAACCGTAAAGAACATTAAGGTAGCCATAAAGCCTGACCCCCCGTAATCTTGCATTTGTTGTGTGAGAACATCTTTTTGGGCTTCATACTCAGCTTCAGACATACTGGCCTTATAGCCGTCCAGGGTGGTCTGTAGATACTCTGCCGCAAAGTCCGGGTTGATGACCGTTGTGTACAGGTAATCGGCAACACCCACCCCTAATCCTACAATCATGGAAATGAGGAGACCTATAATGAGGGCCTTTCCAAAAGTGACATGGCCTCCATTCACGTGATCCCTGTAGTGTCTGATTCCAAAAAAAACAAAGGACAAGGAAATGACCATGGAACCATAGCCAATAATTTCCTGTGCGCCGTAAGAGAGGTCTTCCCCAAAAAGCAGACCTCCACCAAAAAGGAGCATTCCTGCTACCAGACCATAAAGTCCGTATTTAATTACTGTTGATTTCATAATAATTGTTTTAGAATTGGATCCAAAAGTAGTTGCTGAGGTTGGAAGAGGGTTCATACTAAAGTACCATTAGCCTGGTACTTTCGTCTAAAAGTATGAATTTTAGATGATTCTCAGGTCCTTGGCAATTTGAAGGGCCTGGGTTCTCCTTCTGGCATTGAGTTTCACAAGCAGGCTGGACACATGCGTTTTTACAGTGCTTTCTGAAACGAAGAGCTTTTCGCCAATTTCTTTGTTGGACTTGCCTTCAGCAATGGCTTGCAACACTTCATACTCGCGTTTGGTGATCTGCAATTCCTCGATCTTTTGTGTGTCGATGGTCGCTGAGTTTGAGCTCTGATTTTTTCTCTTGGCATTTAGCCTTAGTCCCAACAGGAAAAAAACGAGGGCGATCGCCCCCAAAGCAATTTCCATGCTCAGGTCTCCTGATACAAGACCATAGCTACTGATTTTAAACAGGAGGAAAATTCCAAGAATGATGGATGAAAAAACAAAAATGGTTTTCTTCATCTCATAAAATTAGAAAAATTCCGATTTGACCTTATCCACGATCGCTGTCTCTTATACACATCTCCGAGCCCACGAGACCGGG
>CAWZYX010000109.1:0-10169 GCA_963966315.1 uncultured Winogradskyella sp.
CATGCGATCAGAATTGTCTTCGCAGTATTTAAATTAAATAATTCATGGAACGCTATCAATAGAATACTAATAGCACAACAAATAAAAAATAAGGTCATCTCAGTATTCTATTTATTGTGTTTAGTATTGCTGTACTGTAAACATCAATTGTAAATTTTCTTTTTGCAGTTTCGAGACCAGTTTGACCAAGTTTTAAATATAATTCTTCGTCATTCAATAATTTTTTCATTTGTTCAAATAGATCACTAACATCATCATAGAGCAATCCGCTTTCACCATTTACAATTATTTCCGGGATTCCACCACTGTTCTTCCCAATAACTGGCATCCCTTTTGACATAGCTTCTACGACAACCCTGCCAAATCCCTCCATTTTAGAACACACTAAAAGCACATCTATGTTATTATAAATCTCATCAATGTTTTTATTAAAGCCCTTTATTAAAATATTATCAACTAAACTGTTAGTTTTAATATAGTTTAAAACCTTACGCCGATACTTGCTTTCCACAAAATCTCCGTATATATGCAGATAGATTTGTGTATGAAAGCAATCAACTAAAGTCTTAATAGCTCTAATAGCTTCTAGTTGTCCTTTTGATTCACGAATTACACCTAGGATACCAAAAACAATCCCTCTATTTTTTGGGTAATGACGATTTTGGTTTCTAATTTCATGCAAGAAGATTACACCATTATGAATAACTTCAATTTTTGATGATTGAACTCCCTTTACAATACTTTCTTTTATTGAATTAGATATAGTAATGACCTGATCTGATTTGGCTATTTTTTTTAATAAATTTTTTTCTCCAAAAAAGTACCTTAGATTGTAATCTTCTATTCTAAATTCTCTGATATGCCACAAATGGGGTATACCTAGTTTCATCGCTAATGTATAGCCATTAGTTATCACAGAGCTGTTACTGTAAATTAAATCTGGTCTAAATTTTTTTGTTTTCCTTTTTATTTGAAGATTCACAAATCTTTGCAACAACAACTTTGGTAAACATTTTATCAAACCTAAAAAATCATCATAATATAAACGAAAAAGCTTTTGGTGAACAATAATTACGTTAAGTCTTTCCAGTTCTTTATCCAGCTCTCCTGCTTTTGGGGCTACTACCATAAACTGTATATTGGTATTAATTGTACCTTTGATAAAGCCAATTAATGATCTATTTGCGCCATAAAGTGAAGAATAATGGGTAAACACTAAAATATTCATCTCTCTGTCAACAAATTTTTCTCGATGAGTAGTTTATGTACATCATATAATCTTTTAAGAGGATCCAAAAAACAATATTTATTAATCAGTTCATCTTGCGCCCTTTTATGCTTCAAATACAAATCATTGTCTAATTGTAATTTCTCCATAAAAGAAATGATCTCATTTATACTTCTAAAATTACCCCTTTCCCCTAATAGCCTTTGATAGTTAGGGGTAAATTGTCCTCTAGTTGATAAACATAAACACCCAGATGAGGCGGCTTCAATTAGTGCATTCCCCCGCAGATAATGATTTGTATGCGTTAAGAAATATTTAACTTTTACCAGATTAGATAGTCTTATTGCAATATCTCTACTATTACAATACCAATTTATACCTATATTCCTTTCCATTCTTTCAATTGCAGACAAGCATAATTCTTCCTTTGTATAAAACTCCAATGCAATTTGATCCTTTTTGACTTTATCATAAAGAGATTCAATAGATTTGGCACTAGAAAATGAATAGGGGAAATCTAATTCAATTGGATACTTAGGCCGCCAAGTAAATGTAGGAAATGGAAGCTGTACGGTTTTATTACAAGGGAAATAAACGTTTCTATATGTAAATTTATACCTGAGTTCTTGATTCAGAAATACATGGTAACCCTCTATTATATTGCCTCTAGATGAACGTTTATAAACTCCCATGCATGGTTCACCTGGCATATAACACCATAACACTTTTGGATATTTTTTAACAAATTTTGATGGAAAACAAATATCGATGCTGACAATAATATCATACTTAGTCCAGTCGATTTCATTAAGATTTAAGGCCAAAGAGGCTTGCGTCCTTCCTTTTGTATGCGGTAACTCAGTGTGGACTTTCTTTGCAATGTCTTCATAATACTTAATCTCTCTTTGAAAACAATCATAGTGCTTTTCTTGCCAAACGCTGCACTCTTTCTCGAAAGATGTTTTCACAATAAAAAAATCTGCATCACACTCCTTTAACAAGCCCACTGGGCCAGCCCTCCTTAAGGACGATTTTAATACACTTATTGCTGGCTGAAAGGGTTTAATACAGTATAAATCTTGATATACATCTTGTTTAACCAGTGCTATCTTTTTAAAATCCATTAAAAGATAAAGTTGTAATTATTAGATGTCTGTGCATAACAAAATGAGTCATTAATGGTTAAAAATTTATACCCAAACCTTCTTTGGCAAATTTTCATTATCTCTTTTTCACCATCTCTGTTAGTATCATCAAGAAAAATTATATACTCCTTTTGAAATCTTTTTTGCATAAATTCGAATGCAGGATATCTTGATAGCATAATATCTTTCCTAAAGGCAATTGGGCCATCAATTAATACGGAATCAAACCTAATATGGCCAATTGCTTTTTCAAGTATACTGGAATCATACCATTTGCTGTTTTTTAGAGAAAAGTTGCACTCCGTTAATGGGGCATGAATAAATTTCACTTTCGATTTCTGTTCAATTGATAAATAGCTGTCTAGAACTTTAATCCACTCTCTGCTTTCATCAATTGACACAAAATTGATATCTAAATTTTCATGTGCTATTAGATTAGATAAAACCAAAGTTGAAATGCCGCTACCAAATTCAACAACAGATGTACGTTTATTTATTATTATATCGTTGATCCAGTTCATTAGCGAGTGTGGCCTTAGGGAAGAGGATGTTAAGGCAAAATATTTTTCAGGGAAAAAATCTTTCAACCACATTAAGGCAATAGAATCTTGACTAATCTTTGGTGATTGTATAATTTCTTTAACAATTGTTTTAATTTTATTTAACATTTTTTCTTTTTTTAATTGTAACAAAGGAAGGTTTTATACAAAATAGTTGAATAAAGAATAATTCCCTTGTTTCCGGGAATATAAAATTTATTAAAACCGATGAAAACAAGATGGAAAGGAGACTGGCAATCGTGGCCCCTATGGCACCATAATGTGGGATTAACCATAGGTTAAGTAATATATTTAAGGCTACACCAACGAGATTAAGAATAAGAAAAGCTTTATTTTTAGAATGAGCAATAAGGAATCTCGAAGCAATACCTTTTAGAGCAATTAAATTGAGAATCCAGATGTGTATTATAAAAACGTAACCTGCATCTTTAAACTCATTCCCATAAATAAAATTAATTAATTGTTTCCCTGATAAAGTCCCTCCCAAACTAATAATTATGGTTAGTAACATTATGTGTCTTCCAATTGTCACTAACCTTCTATTAAATTCTTTCTTTCTGTTTAAAGATTTTAATACCCAAGGGAAAAAAGTCTGAAGTATAATTTCAGGTATAAAATATGTTGCTTCTATTATTCTTAAGGATGCACTGTATATGCCTAATTCAGCATAATTTGCTATTTCTTTAATAAATATTTGATCCATTTTGAAATATAGCCAAGCAGCCATACTAGAAAACATTAATGGTGCTCCTTTTATTATAAATGAAATTGCCAATTTCTTTTCAAACTTCCATTTCCCAATACTTATTGCAAATTTTTGATTGTAAAATATCAATATTAGAGCAATCAAACCAAACTCTGTCACATAGCTTAATGAAAAATATATCAAATGAGCATTTATAAGTATTAGATATAGTTTGATTATGGATGCCACCAAAAACCCCCCTAACTTAGCAATTACAACATATTTGGCCTTTACAATTGATTGAAAGAAATAATCAATTATATCAAAGGATTGAAAGATGAAAATAATTGACAAAAAAATCACTAATCCCCCAACAACATCTTTCTGATTTGCAAAAAATATTGAATATAAAATGCAGCCAGCAATTGATATAACTCCAAACAAAACCTTTACTACAAATACAGAGCCGAGGATTTCTTCTTTAGAATCACTTATAACTAATTCCCTTACAATGATTTGTGAAAGTCCCCAGTTTGGAATGATCTGTATTAGCATTATTACAGTAATAGCAAAATTCCACTGGCCGAAGTCTTCGGTACCAAGATACCTAGCCAACATTGCCCCAATTAATATTGCAATTGGTAGCCTAACTATTTTTTCTCCAATGAGCCAAAAAATATTTTGACCATTTTTAGATTTTAGAAATAGCTTTTGTTTCTTTAATTGCTCAGAGATCAATTGTTTTATCTTGATAGTATCATGTAAACTAAATAGATAAATAATATAAGCGTACTAATATTAACTTTAGGGAAATCAATGTAAGTCCTATAATTATGGTTATTATAATAGTTATTGGTCGATCTGGTTTAGACTTTTCCACCGGCACTTTTACCGGCTCCAAAACCGTAAAAACCGGCGTTTCCTCCTTTACCTTTATCTTAGCCTGCTCCAGTTGAGTAGCCAACCCTTTATAAATATCAAAAGCCAGATTATACTCATTTTGCAGTCGCTGAGATTCAGCCTGGGCAAGAGCAGTTACAACATTTCTATTGCGGTCATTAAAAAGTGCCAAGACTTCCTGTGATTTTTCAAATTCAGTTTTAGCTTCATCAAACCTAGCCTGTACAAAATCAAAGTTTTCTTTTGCCTTGCTCACTTTATAATTGGTGACGTATTCGGTCAAGAGGTCTATGCTCAATTGTGCTAATTCTGCTGCCGCCAATGCATCTGGCATTTCTGAAGTCAATGTCAAAATGCCTGTCTTAGTATCTACATCTACAGAAACTCTTTCACGGTATTTCTCCAATAGCTCTGTATCATCTTTGCTCAGCCTTATAATTTTTCCAGTCTCTTGATCTTCTGATATTACTTCATCTGATTTTGTTAACCATGCCTTTACCTGAAAAGGAAGCCCAACCGTGTATTTAAATATCAGACTTAATACAGATGGCTTATCTATTTCTTTAAAAAAGGTATATGAGCTAACCGTAGTATCTTGTTTTTCAAATTCAATGGGTTCTTCCCAAACCTTCATGATAAATGGAACACTTTGGGCTATTTGAGGATAAAGCTCCGGTGTTAATGCTCCAGTCCCTCCCATATCAATGTTTATTCCAGCTAATCCGGCTAAACTTCCCAATCCTCCCAGATTCGACTTAATCCCTTCCTGGTTTTCAGGCATCAACTTGCAACTGGCTTCATATTCCACCTTGCTACCAAAAGCGATCATCAAACCAATAATCAAAAAGACACCCGTGACCTTTAGGATCAGCTTTCTTCCTGCCCAAATAGTCTTAGCCACCTCGATCAGGTCGATCTCATCGTCTTTGATGATAGGTGTTTTCATATGTTCTTTTTGTTCCTGCAACTATTTTTACCTTATTGGATATTGTTATATTCTACTTTTGAGCTTTTCTATTCTGATAAAATCTTTTACCCAGATTACTAATATGGTCCATAAGATTTTTATTACTAATTGAGTTTAGTACCAATACATCAAAAGAGTAGGGTAAACATGTTTTCTCTTCCAACTCAATTCTCAATTTATTTAAAGTAGCCCGCGAAACCCTATCCCCTTTCAGTGCAAGATCAATATCGGAGCCTTTTTTATAATTGCCCATAGCTCGCGACCCAAAAATGATGGCTTCCTCGATTTCCGGGAAAAGTGCAAGCTTGCAACATATTTGATTAATATAAGAATCCTTTAACCCGAACACTACAATTCCTTTTTTAACAATACAAACAACATCGCTATCTGATCAAAGTAATGCTTTACAATATCATTTACAACAGACCTAAAAACATCTTCATTATAAGCATGAGCCAAAACATTCCTTTTGTCCAACATTTCAAGCCACAGTTCACCATCATCTATTAATTCATTGCGATAACTCTCTTTTATTATATCCCTCGGGTATTTAGCATCAACACCCTTACTCTCCAGAAAATCTTTTAAAGTTTTCCATGCCAATTCAAATGTGTATTCAAATCGCTGTATTAAGCCTTCTTTTTCCAAATCTGAAAGTTGATCAACATTTCCAACAACTTGAGAAAGCTTGTCATAAGCCCTGGAAAAATTCTCAAACCTTTGACGCCAGCGGATATCTTTATCATTTTTTTCCATCATCTCGTCAATTGTTGAACGACCAGTGCCAACGTGGCAATACTTGTACTCAAAGCAATCCAGGCCTGAACAGACATGGGCTGCCGGTCGGGCTTGCTGGGTACAATGATTTCAGCTCCAGCTTCAACTTTTGGGTAGTTGTTCCAAAACAGGAATTTTCTTGTCCGATCTACTGAGCCATTGGCATAGAGAATATATGTTTTCTTCCTCCTCGCATCTTCAGAGAATCCTCCTGCTTTTGAAATATAGTTTTTGAAAGATAAAACATCATCATATCTGACCGTAATGGGATATAGTAATTCTCCCCTTAATCTCACTGTTTGTAATTGCCTGGGTACGGAAAGTATATCTCCGTCCTGTAGAATCAGATCATACTTAGATCCCGGATTTTTCAAGATCTCCTCCAGATTAATACCAATTGTTTCATATTGCAATGCCGAAGCTGCAAGATTAATGGAATCCTTTTCAACCAACTCCTTCAAACGCTCTCTTTTCATTCGGATACCCTCTCTACCTACTCCCGTATCCTCATTTTCATTGTACTCATCGAGTTCTACCTGCACATTCTGAAGGCGTTTTTGCTGTAACAATTCTGCCTCTGATTCCAATGTGAAATCTTCTTCCTGGGATCTTTTCTCTACAGATTCCAGTAGTTGAGCCAAATTTTCGAGCCTTAGTTGTTCACTGGTTTTGGGAGGATTAAATTCTGTGCGCCTAATCAAGGTAGCTCCTTGAGGATAACCATCGCTGGTTAATCCACCCGATCTTTTAATGAGATCTGATATGCGTTCGTTCTTGGTTTTCAAAGCATAAAGGCCCGGATAAATGACTTCTCCTTCCACCTTGACCGTCACTTGCGGTTCATAACCCGGCGACTTGCGGATAAATACCTGATCAAATGGCGCCAAATTAAACCTCGAATCTTCGGCGTTCAATTCCAGCTTTTTACTTATCGAGAAAGTAAAGATCTCCGCAGTCTGGTTGGTTTCCATACTATTATCTGCCTGAACTCTTCTGGCAACCTCCACCATCGATCCGGAAGCAGACTCCCTCAAACCACCAGCACGAATGATCAGGTCTTCCACGGTCATATTTTGAATATATGGAAAAGTGCCACTGTTTGCTACTTCCCCATTGATTATGACATATTGCTCGTCATTCAGATCGTAGATCGAAGAAATGAGCACAAGATCTTCTCGCTGCAGAGCGATATCATTTTCATTCCCCTTGATCAGTTCCCGGAGATTGAATGGCAGCACTGCATAGGAGTAGTCTTCATTGGTTCTGTAAACCAGCCCTCTTTCCATAAAGGCATCTCCCCTCAATCCCTCCGCCAGATCAATTAATTTCTTTACCGTCAAACCCTCAGTTAACTCATACTCGCCTTCCCTGAAAACTGCTCCTTTGATCTGCACCCGATTTGCATATCGCTCCAGGATGCCCTGTACGATTACCTGGTCTCCGTTTTTGGTTACTATTTTGGAAAGTTCACCTATTGTCAAATCCGCAAAGATCTTTTCACCGTCCTTATTTCTTCTGGCTTTGATCATTTTTGTGTAGGCGTTTTCAGTAAATCCGCCAGTATATTCCAGCAACTTATCAAATGTTTCGCCGTCAATGGTCTCATAAATGCCCTCGCGCTTCACTTCTCCGATAACCTCCACACGATTTATGTATGGCTTGATCCTTACGATATCTCCATCTTGTAATGTCAGATTGTTCTTAAGCACTCCGTTGATTAAGAAATCATACACATCAATAGTTGCCGTCACCTTGTTGCTCCGAATGATGTCAATTTGCCGCATGGAGCCATTGAAATTTGGTCCGCCTGAGAGGTACAAAACATGCGCAATGGTCGATAATGAGCTTACATTGAAAGACCCAGGCCGTTGAGCTTCTCCAATTACATGAACCGTAATTGTTCTGAGCTGACCCAATGAGACCTGTGCAAAAGTATTGGGAGCGGCACCCTGCCTGGAGGAGAGCCCAGAATAAATCTGTGTCAACCTCGACTTGATTCTTTCTGTCGCTCGCTCAATGCTGAGCCCGTTTAAATAAATCGGTCCAAGATTGCTGATCTTGATATATCCCTCAGGTGAAATGATCTCCTGATAGGTTTGCTCTGAAGCGCCCCACACGTCGATGATTACCTCATCGCCTGGGCCCAACATATAATCTTTCGGGGTTGGGATGTTTAAATTTGGTTCGAAGGTCAGTGTTTCAGAATTAAAAAGTTTATATCCAAAAACACGTTTTTGCATCTCCAACTCCTCTTTTTCTAATATTTCATCAAAATCATCAGTAAGAAGGCTAACCAAATCATCCTCTTTAATTTCAGTAGCTTCCCGGGTTCTTGCCCTGTCAAAACTTGTACCTGACTTTGTTCCTCCGGTTTGCAATTTTGCAATCCTCTGTTTGAGTTTGTCAATCTGGGCCTGGGGTAATCCCCTGGCTTTTAATGCCATTTCTACCTCGGCCTGGCTGTAGCCGCTTTGTGAAAGTTGATCGAGATATTTCTGGATTTGGGCATCAGAAAGATCATCCACATTGATGGTGCTTAGCTGGGCCGCAGACATGTTTTGCATCTGGTTCAATTGCTGCTGATTCTGAGCCCGGGCTTGAAGTGCAAATGCAAAAAATGCGATTAAAAAAGTAAGAAATCGAAGTTGTGATCTCATTAAAAACTTTAAATTTTATAGTAGTCCTTATACCAATCAACAAACGATTGGATGCCATCTTCTATTTTGGTATTTGGCTTAAAACCAATCTCATTCTGTAAATGATCCACATTTGCATAAGTTTCTACCACATCACCAGGCTGCAAAGGTAACAGATTTTTAATGGCTTTTTTACCTGTAGCGTTTTCTATTGCCTCAATAAACCTAGATAACTCCACCGGATTATTATTACCAATATTGAATAACTTGTATGGAGCATTGCTAAATGAAGGATCAGGATCAAATGCATCCCAAGTTTCATTACGCGCAGGAATATGATTTAGTAGCCTTGACAATCCTTCAACAATATCATCTACATAAGTAAAATCCCGCTTCATTTTTCCATGATTAAAAACATCAATGGTTTTCCCTTCTAAAATCGCCTTTGTGAATAAAAGTAAAGCCATATCGGGCCTGCCCCATGGACCGTAAACTGTAAAAAATCGCAGGCCTGTTGTTGGCAGGTTATACAGATGAGAATAAGTATGCGCCATCAACTCATTGGCTTTTTTGGTCGCGGCATATAATGAAACAGGATGATCAACTGTATTTCCGACAGAAAATGGCATGCTTTTATTTGCCCCATACACCGAACTGGAGGATGCATAAACCAGGTGCTTCACCCGATTGTGACGACAGCCTTCCAGGATATTCAAAAATCCCTCGATATTGCTGCTGGTATATGCATGCGGATTTGTCAGGGAATATCGCACTCCTGCTTGTGCCGCCAGATTAACCACATACTCCGGCGACTCCTTTAAAAACAAATCGTTTACAGCTTCACGATCTTCAAGCGACATCTTATGGAAAGTAAAATGCTCAGATTTATTGAGAATGTCCAGTCGGGCTTTTTTTAGGTTGATATCGTAATAATCGTTGATATTATCCAATCCAATTACATGCCAGCCTCCTTTCAATAGGCGATTGGCGAGATGAAATCCTATAAACCCTGCAGTACCTGTGACTAAAATGCGATTCAAAATATTATTTAGCTTGCTTTTGAATTTGACGCCGCAAAATTAAGCATTACCCCACAAATCACCTGTTATCCATGCATTTATTTTTTAACTAAACTTACATTTAAATATTATATCACAGAGGTGCGCAAAGAAGGCACTGAGTTTCACCGAGGTTAACTTCTTCTTTGTTGCTCAATTAGACCACTTTGAGCAACTTTATAATAGATTTAATTTAGTTGGTACTACCGGTAT